>CANGUQ010000371.1 GCA_947456915.1 Betaproteobacteria bacterium | reverse complement strand
GGTGGTCGATTCGCACCTTCGGGTGCGCGGCGTGCGCGGCCTGCGGGTGGTCGACGCCGGCGTGATGCCGATGATCACCAGCGGCAACACCAATGCGCCGACGTTGATGATTGCGGAAAAGGCCGCTGCCTGGATCGCCCGCGGCGAGTAGACTCGGATCATCCCACCGTGCCGATCGGCACCGACTGCACGGATGCCGGAATGTGCAGCAGGAAGGTACGATCCCCCACTGCCGCCGCGGAGTGCACCACCGCATGCTGCGCCCCGGGCTGCACGGGCACTTCGACCCGGTAGTGCCGTCGCTGGCCGTTTCTCGAAAGCCTCACGGTTCGCCGGGGTCTTGTCTATTGCCTCCAACTACGCCGCAGCCTGAGCAGGGCTGAGGATCAGCATGCCGTTGAACTGCTGCACCACGAGCAGATCGATGTCGCAAGAGATCATGAGATCGGCCTGCGCGGCAATGGCCAGCGCGAGCAACTCATCGTCATCGTGACCGCTGCACACCGGCTTGGGCAGCGGCGGCGGCTCGATCAGCTCGTCGAGTTGCCGCACTTCGGCCAGCGCCTTCTCACGCGAAGCGTTCGAGCGCTTGAGGATCGCGTCGAACTTGGATCGTCCCAGCACGTCGGCCAACTTCGCCAACAGCGCCGGGCTGCTGACCAGGCCGAGCGAGCCACTGCGCACCTGAGCTAGCAAGGCGTGCGAAGGGCCGTGCCACAGCAGCGCGGCGATGGCCAGCAGCGAATCGGCCGCCTGCTGCCGCTTGAGCGCGTCGGTCAACAGCCCCGCCGCCCTCGTGGCCTGCGCCGTCGCGTCGGGCAACTCGATCTCAATCGTCGCCATGGCTTCAGGCCTCCCGTATGCTGTGCGAATAGTACTTTCGCCCCCCTGCGAGCGCCTTCGAGCCGCAGCCGCAGTGGCGTTTGGAAGTACTATTCGCGCCCGGCGGCATTCTGGGTCGGTACGCATTCACCGAAGACCTCGCGCCCCGGAGCGGACTGACTCAGGGTCGCCTGCGCCGAGAGGTGGCGCGCAGCCCTCCGGGGCCAGAGGGCCAGCAGTCGAGCATGACCGCCTACTGCGGGTGCTCAGGGCTTGGTGAGTGCGCAGGCTTTCGTTTCGCAAGCGCGTTGTAGACGGATTCGGTCGCACAGGCTGCAGCGGCGGCACCGCAGATCGCGCCCGTGAACCCGTGCGCCAGGTAGTACTGAAGCGACCAGTTTTGCATGCCCGAGATCACGAGCGCGACGAACGCGACGATTGTGCCGGTGAACCCGTTGCTCAGGAGCTGGACCGTGGTCACCGCGGCAGAAAACAGCGCTGCAAAGGTCACCGCAACAAGCGCACCCAGTAGTCCACCGATGAGCAGACGCAAGCCCAATCCAGGATTGCCTCGTGCATGGCGGAGAATGAGGACACCGTAGAGCATGCCGGCAACCGCCCCCTGGACGGCTCCGATCAGCGCCAGGCCGGTGACCATGGTCAGCAGGGAGCCCGCCACGATTCCCCAGAGAACCGCCAGCGGCTCCAGCGGGGCAGCGACAGCAGGGCCGTCGAGGTAGGCGCCAATCCGGTCATGGGAGGCCAGCCACACTCCGCCCCCTAACAGGAAGCCGCTCAATCCGAAGAGGCGATTGACGGTGATCATGGTCGTGGTGGCTGCCTTGTTTTCGAACGATTCGCGAGGTGACGTCCGGCAACAGGATGGTGGAGTGTTGCCGCAGGGGCGTTCGGGTTATCCGCCCGGTTTGCTGCCTGTATCGGACCGGACCCGACCGGCTGGATTTTCGCATGGCTGGGCGACCCCTTCGACCCGTTGCCCCGCGATGCGATACCGCTGCGACCTGCCCGCGTGTGTTGCCCACGCCGTGACTCTGGAAAATGGTCCCAGCAGGCGAGCGGGGGGCCCCTGAGGAAGCGTCGAGTCACCGACGTCCGGGGAGCGCGTTGCTGCGCGAGGCTGATCGCACTTCGCCCGCGGCACAATGAGGACCGCCCGATCCCGGCCGCCATGCACGGCCTGCGCGGCTGCGTCCGACCATGGGCCTGCTCCGCGCGCAGGGCTTGAAGTCCCACGTGAGGCAATCGCTTGGTGACCCCGACCCGTTCCGCCCTCGCTACCGGTCGGAACTGCGTGAACTCGTCAGCGAGCTCATTCGCGCTCGAACGAACCGGAAGGAAACGGCCGCACGCATCGCGGCGTGGCCGACGGAAAGGATCGACGCGGAAGACCGCGCGCGCTTCGTGCAGATCGTCGAATCCGCAATCGCGAGCCTGCACGAAGGACACTTCGCCCGCTACCGGGTCCGTCCTTCGGAGTTCGCCGAATGGCGGCGCGCGTGGCAGTCGAGATGAGGCCTCGGCAGCGCAGTGCAGGATCAGCGCCTGCGGGTCGTGGCCAGGGGCGGCGGTGGCTTGGCCACGACAGGCCACCGAGCGCGAGGGTCTGGCCGTCGTCGAGCGCGCCGTCGCAGGCGAAGCGCTCGCCCGACTGGCCGGCGACATCGCCGCCACCCTCTTTCACCCGGTCGCTACCACCCGGATGGACCGGGCTAACGATCCGATGGCGGTGGTCGATTCGCACCTTCGGGTGCGCGGCGTGCGCGGCCTGCGAGTGGTCGACGCCGGCGTGATGCCGATGATCACCAGCGGCAACACCAACGCGCCGACCTTGATGATCGCGGAGAAGGCCGCCGCCTGGATCGCCCGCGGCGAGTGAGCCCCGGCAACAGCGCACCGCCGGGGTGATTGCGACCGTCGTGCAAGGAATGCACGATTTACGTCGATAGCCTCCTTGTTCTACGATGGTCTGATCGATACTTGGAGTGTCATGCGCCGATGGATTCCGTCACGGTGTATCCCAAGTTCCAGGTCGTCGTTCCACAGCGGGTACGTGAGCAGATGGCCGTCAAGGCCGGCGACCTAATGCAGGTCGCGCAGTACGGCGACCGTATCGAACTGATCCCGGAGCGCCCCGCGCGTGAGCTCCGGGGAGGAGGACCGGACGTGAATGTCGTCGACTCCTCGGCATGGCTCGAATGCTTCGCCGACGGCCCGCCGGTGGCCGACAGCGTCATCTTCGCCACCGCACGGCGTGCACTACTGTCCGAATCGGTGACCGCGTGCTGCAAATGCGCTACGTTCACGCGATGAAGACCGCTACCATCCTCGCCGTACGCGTCGGGCCTGAGCTTCGCACCGCAGTCGAGTCAGTGCTGTCCGAAGGCGAAACGCTGTCGCAATTCGTCGAGGCTTCAGTGCGCGCCAGCGTCGAGCGACGCCGCGTCCAGGCCGAGTTCATCGCCCGTGGGCTGCGCGCTCGGGACGCGGCGAGGGCGACGGGCGACTATGTCGATGCCGACATGGTCGTCGCCGGGCTACAGCGCAAGCTCGATGCCGCGCGTGCGAGCCTGGCACCTGCGCGCAAGACCTACCGGCACACGGTACGGATCGACTTCAGTCGGCCGGGCAAGCCGACCGACAATAGGCATGTCGAGACGTTCAATGGATCGTTGCGCGACGAGTGTCTAAACGTCCACTGGTTCGCCTCGATGCCCGAGGCGCGCGCCTCGATCGAGGCCTGGCGGCAGGACTGCAATGAGGGTCGGCCTCACATGGCTCTCGGAAACGAATCGCCGAGCGATTTCGCCCGGCAATCCAGGCACTTGCCGGAGCGGCGAAGTGCCTTAGGCGCCGAAAACCAACGCTTTGGACGGTCCGAATTCCCCGAGCGGATCAAGAAGAGCCATCTTTCCAGAAATCAGTGGTCCGAGAAATCCGGGCAGGTCAATTGACCTGTTCGCCGGCCTGCCGCAACTTCAGGTAGATCATCTCCGAGCCGTAGCGCCGGTGGCGTTGCGCGAGCTCGACGATCGCCTGGCGGAGCGCGACGTTCTGATCGGGGCTGGGCTCGTAGCGCAGCGAACTGGCGCTCATGCGTACGACCTTCAGCGCTCGGCGTTCCGACAGGCCCTTGCCCTGCATCCACCGCACCAGTTCCCGTCGTGCTGGCGCGGTCACCACTTTTTTCTCAGGGCTTCCCGGGTGACTTCGTTCTCCAGGACCGACTCCGCAAGCAGCTTCTTCAACCGGGCGTTCTCGGCCTCGAGTGCCTTGAGCCGCTTTGCGTCGGACACATCCATCCCGCCGAACTTGCTGCGCCACAGGTAGTAGCTCGCTTCCGAGCACCCGTGTCGTCGGCACAGCGCCTTCACCGACACGCCCGAATCGGCCTCTTTCAGGAACCCGATGATCTGCGCTTCCGAGAACCGCTTCTTCACGTCCAACCTCCTTTTCAGGGCCGGACTCTAAACCTTTATGCTACTGATTCTTGGGGGGACGTCGGGTGACATGAGCCGCCCTTAACTCGGGCCAAGTGAGCATGTACGCACCCTTGCGCTGCGGCAGCTTCTCCTTAATTTCTTGCAGCACTGCAGGCGGCACTTTTGCGGGAACTGACACGAAGGTGGTCGTGTGTTGGTCGGACGGATCGATGATGACGTGAGTTGGTTCCGCCGCATACGTAGCTGCAGCG
>CANGUQ010000370.1 GCA_947456915.1 Betaproteobacteria bacterium | reverse complement strand
GCGCCCGAGCCCGCTCCTGGCAAGGCTGCGCCGGTCGTGGCCGAGCGCACGGCCGCACCGCCGGCGGCACCCGCGACGGCGGCCGGCAGTACGACCGATCGATCCGTTGCCCCCGCAGCGAGCGCGCCGAGAAACGACCCGGCAAAGGGCTACGTCGTGCAACTCGGCGTGTTCGGCTCGCCGCAGAACGCAGAGGCGCTGCAGCGCAAGCTGGCCGAGGCAGGGGTGGCCACCACCACGGAAACACGCGTGCTGGTGGGCCCGTTCCGCGACCGGGCCGAGGCGGAGCGCTCGCTGGAGACGATGAAGCGGCTCGGTCTGGGTGCAGTGGTCATACCGGCGCGCTGAGCCGCGCCTCGCTGGCATTGCGGCGGGCGGTCGAGATACCGCCGCGCCGCGCCCCGATCACTGCTCGATCCTGATCTTCCCCTCGCGGATCAGCCGCTCGTAGAGCACGAACTCCTTCTTCTGGAAGTCCATGAACTGCTGCTGCGTGGAGACGATCGGCTCGAAACCCTGAGTGGACAACCGTTCGCGTGCCTCGGGCGCCTGCATGATCTTGCTCAGGGCGCCCGTCAGCGTGTTGACGACGTCCTTGGGCATGTTCGCCGGCCCGTACACGCCGTGCCACGAGTACATTTCGAAGTTGGGGAAGCCCTGCTCGATCATCGTCGGCACGTCGGGCAACGCCGCCGAGCGCTTGGCCGCAGCCACGCCGAGT
The DNA here is from genome assembly GCA_947456915.1 of Betaproteobacteria bacterium. Lineage (GTDB taxonomy): Bacteria > Pseudomonadota > Gammaproteobacteria > Burkholderiales > CAIKXV01 > CAIKXV01. The sequence goes on along the minus strand of CANGUQ010000370.1, from coordinate 3,822 downwards.
GCACGCACCTTGCCGGAGAGGATGTGCGGCCGGGTGGCGATCATCGTGCCGAACATGCCGGCGATGTGGCCGCCCTGGATGTCGATGATCGCGGGACCGGCGCCCTTGTAGTTGATGATCTCGAACTTCGACCCGGTCGAGTTGCGGAACAGTTCCATCGCGAGATGCCCGGCCGAGCCGATACTCTCGGTGCCGGTGTTGATGAGCCCCGGACGCTTCTGGATCAGCGACGCGAACTCCTTCGCGTTCTTCGCCGGGATCGCGTTGTTGACGATCAGCACCACCGGGCCTTCGGACACGCGGGTGATGTGAGTGAAGTCGCTCCACGTGTCGTAGGGAAGCTTGGGCAGCAGGGCCGCGTTGATCACGTGTACCGACGCCTGCACCAGCAGCGTGTGCCCGTCGGGAGCGGACTTCGCCACCAGTTCGCTGCCGATGGTGCCGAAGCCGCCGGGCCGGTTCTCGACGATGAACTGCTGGTTGAGCGTCGAACCCAGCCGCTCCGCGAGCAGGCGGCCGACGAAGTCCACCGCGCCGCCGGGGGCGAACGGAACGATGATGCGTACCGGCCGGTTCGGGTACGGGGCCTGGGCAAGGGCACTGCCGCTCACGCCCAGCACCGCGGCGGCAAGCAGCGAACGGGCGACGGTCCGGCGCGATGCCAGCCGCGCCATCATTGATCGGGACACATCGAACATCAGGCAACTCCTTTGCGAGGTTTGGAGCGGGACGACACTGCCGAAGCGGCGCGGGCGCCGATCCGGGACGGGCACTGGATGATCCCGGTGCGCCTGCAACGAGGGACGGTGGAGCGTTCGCGACGGGATGCCGCCTGCCGGCTCGGCGACCCGCCGAGCGGCACCCTGTGGAACCGCATGTTAATCGACGACGATCTTCGCCTGCTTCACGATCCGCGAGTACAGCGCGCTCTCCTGTTGCAGGAACTGGGCGAAGTCGGCGGAACTCGATCCCACGGGCTCGAAGCCCTGCGCCCCCAGCCGCTCGCTGAAGTCGCCCTGCCGCAGCGCCCTGGCCGACGCCGCCTGCAGCACCTGCGTGGCCTCCTTCGGCATCGCCGGCGGACCCCACATTCCGTACCAGGAATAGAACTCGAAGCCCGGCAGCCCCGACTCGGCGACCGTCGGCAGATCGGGCAGGATCGCGAGCCGCTTGCCGCTGGTCACCGCCAGCGCTCGCAGGCGCCCGCTCTGCACGTGCGGCAGCGCCGAGAGCACCGGATCGATCATCGCCATCACGTGACCGCCGATCACGTCGGCGAGCGCCGGCCCGCTGCCCTTGTACGGCACGATGGTGAGCGCAGTGGCGCTCTGCAGACGAAACTGCTCCTCGGCGAGGTGTCCGGCCGAGCCCAGACTTGACGTGGCGAAGGTCATCGCACCGGGCTGGCGCTTCGCCAGCGCGATGAACTCCCTCACCGTGCGCGCCGGCAGCGCCGGATTGATCACGAACAGCAGCGGTCCGCGGGCGATCAGGGTCACCGGCGTGAAATCGCGCAACGCGTCGAACGGCACCGACTTCAGCACGTGCGGATTGATCACGTGGATCGACGCGTTGACCAGCAGCGTGTGGCCGTCGGCCGGCGCGCGCGCGACGAACTCCGACCCGATCGTTCCCGAGGCGCCAGCCCGGTTGTCGACGAGCACCGTCTGGCCGAAGTTCTCCTGCAGGCGCTGCGCGAGCATGCGACCGACCGCGTCGACCGCACCGCCAGGCGGATAGGGCACGACGATGCGTATCGGTCTGGCCGGAAACGGCTGCGCCGCCGCCGGGACGGCGATGGCACACCACGCGGCTCCCAGCAGCGCAGCCGTGGCGAAAGCCGCGAGCGGCTGCGACCACGGCAGCAGTCGAACTGCGCACACTGACGGCATCGACATCGTGGATCCTCAGTAGGTCGCCGGGTAGCTGCCGCCGTCGATCAGCAGATTCTGCGCCGTGATGTAGCCGGCGTGCGCCGAACACAGGAAGGCCGCGTACGCGCCGAACTCCTCCGCACGACCGAACCGCTGCGCCGGCACGCCCGCCTCGCGTTCCTGCCAGATCTGCTCGAACGTCCTGCCACCGGGCTCGAGCATGCCGTTGATGTGCCGACGCTGCGCGTCGGTGGCGAACAGTCCCGGCAGCAGGTTGTTGATCGTGACGTTGTGACGCACGGTCTGCCGCGCCAGACCGGAGGTGAAGCCCACGAGGCCGGAGCGCGCACCATTCGACAACGCGAGTTCGTGCTGCGGAATCTTCACGCTGCGCGAGACGATGTTGAGGATCCGTCCGAAGCGACGCTCGATCATGCCATCGACAGTGAGCCGGATCATCTCGATCGGTCCGAGCATCATCGCATCGAGGGCCGCAATCCAGTCATCGCGCGACCAGTCGCGGAAATCCCCGGGCAGCGGACCGTCGGCGTTGTTGAGCAGTATGTCGGGCTTCGGACAAGCCGCGAGCGCCGCGGCCCGCCCGTCGGCACGCGTGAGATCGCCGACCACGGTGGCGACCGCAATGCCCGTCTCCGCGCGGATCTCCGCCGCAGCCTGCGCGAGCGTCGCCGCGGTACGAGCGACCAGCGTGAGTTCCACGCCCTCGCGCGCCAGCGCGAGCGCACAGGCGCGTCCCATGCCCCGACTCGAGCCGAACAACAACGCCTTCCTGCCGCGGATACCCAGATCCATCACTTCCCCCAAGCCGTACGCGAGCCCCACACGGCATGCAGTTTAGGCAACTCCGGCATACCGCGCTCGGCCCACCCCCCGACGCAAGACCGCACGAACGCCCCCCCCCCGAAAAGGGGCCAGGCCCCTGTTACACCGAAAAGGGGCCAGGCCCCTGTTACAAATTCAAAAAGGGGCCTGGCCCCTTTTGCATGTTAGAAGAAGGCGTTGCCCTTCGTTGCCAGTCGGTCGAGGCGGACTGGGTCCCATCGAGCAGGGTGCACGACCCGCCTGCACGCCGCGCCCCGGCAGATCGCGCGTACGCAGGCCCGCACTGCGCACGGGGCTGGGCCGGGCGGCCTGCCGCAGTCCGTGCTCCCGGAACGTCAGGCCGGAAAGATGCCGGTGGACAGGTAGCGATCGCCGCGATCGCAGATGATGGTCACCACCACCGCGTGCGGATCGGCGGCGGCGATGCGCAGCGCGACGTGGGCGGCACCGCCGGCGGACATCCCGCAGAAGATGCCTTCACGCGCGGCAAGGTCGCGCGCAGTCTGCTCGGCCTCGCCCTGGGTGACGACGCACAGTGCATCGACGCGCGAGCGATCGAAGATCGATGGCAGGTACGCCTCGGGCCAGGCGCGGATGCCGGGAATCTGCGCGCCCTCGGCCGGTTGCACGCCGATGACCTCGACCGACGGGTTGCGCTCCTTCAGGAAGCGCGACACGCCCATGATGGTCCCGGTAGTGCCCATGCTGCTCACGAAGTGGGTGACGCGGCCGTAGGTGCTGCGCCAGATCTCCGGACCGGTCGACTCGTAGTGGGCGCGCGGGTTGTCCGGGTTGGCGAACTGATCGAGCACCACGCCCTCGCCCTGCGCCGCCATCTGCGCCGCCAGATCGCGCGCAGCTTCCATGCCGCCGCCGGCCGGGGTGAGGACGATCTGCGCGCCGTAGGCCCGCATCGTCTGCCGGCGCTCGATGCTCGCGTTCTCCGGCATGATCAGGATCATCCGGTAGCCGCGCATCGCCGCCACCATTGCCAGCGCGATTCCGGTGTTGCCGCTGGTCGCCTCGATCAGCGTGGTGCCAGGCTGGATCTCGCCGCGCTGTTCTGCGCCGCGGATCATCCACAGCGCGGGTCGGTCCTTCACCG
>CANGUQ010000369.1 GCA_947456915.1 Betaproteobacteria bacterium | reverse complement strand
TCGGCTCCGGCCGTGGTCTACGACCATCTGGGCCTGTCGGAGACCGAATTTGCGTGGCTGTTCATCCCGGGCATCACCGGCGTGCTGATCGGCGCGTGGCTCTCGGGCCGGCTCGCCGGGCGTACCGCGCCCGAGCGCACCGTGGCGATCGGCTACGCGATCATGGCGGTGGCCGCGCTGAGCGGCGCCGGCTATCACGCGCTCTGGCCCGCAGCCGTGCCGTGGACGGTGCTGCCGATCATGACGTACACGGTCGGCATGTCGCTCGCCATGCCCAGCATCACCCTGCTGGGCATGGACCTGTTTCCGCGCAACCGCGGCATGGCGGCGTCGGTGCAGAGCTTCGCTCAGTCGATGATGAACGCGGTGCTCGCCGGAGTGGTCTCGCCCCTGGTGTCGTTCGCGCAGTGGTCGCTTGCGCTGACTACGGTGGCGTTTCTCGCCGCTGGAGGCTGTTGCTGGATGCTGGCCTTGCGCGCCGGGAAGCGGGCAGCGGCTCGATCCTGAGCGCGCGACGGCGCGCCTGCCGCCTGGGGTGGCGCAGGCGGTGCCGGGTCCCGACGCGGGCGGCGGTGATGACAGTGCCGCTGCTGGTGCGCAGGGGCCGGCGCTGCCGCGGACGCGGCGCAATGCACAGGAACCGGCGGGGGCGCGTGCTAGGATCTACGGTTCCCTTTCTGCCGCCGCGGCGAGAACCGCGGGCCCGTCATGACCGCTCCTGCCGCCGACAGCAACCTCCCCGCCGCCGACCGGACGACCCCGACAGGGCGCCGTCTGCTCGAGGAGGCCCCGGTGTTCGCCGTGCTGCGCGAGCATCTCGCCCGGCGCATCCTGATCCTCGACGGTGCGATGGGCACGATGATCCAGCGCTACACGCTCGGCGAGGCCGACTATCGCGGCGAGCGCTTCGCGGGCTTCGACCACGACGTGAAGGGCAACAACGAGCTGCTGGTGCTCACCCGTCCGGACGTGATCCGGGAGATTCACGAGCAGTACCTCGCAGCTGGCGCGGACCTGATCGAGACCAACACGTTCGGCGCCACGCGCGTCGCGCAGGCCGACTACCGGATGGAGCACCTGGTTCGCGAGATGAACGTACAGGCCGCGCAGCTGGCGAAGGCGGCGTGCGCGAAGTACTCGACGGCGCAGCGGCCACGCTTCGCCGCAGGCGCGTTCGGTCCGACGCCGAAGACCGCGTCGATCTCGCCCGACGTCAACGACCCGGGCGCACGCAACGTCACCTTCGACGAACTGGTGTCGGCGTACCTCGAGCAGGCGCGCGCGCTCGCCGAGGGCGGCGTCGACCTGTTCCTGGTGGAGACCATCTTCGACACGCTGAACGCGAAGGCGGCGCTGTTCGCGATCGACGCCTTCTTCGAGGAGAGCGGTGTGCGCCTGCCGGTGATGATCTCCGGCACCGTGACCGACGCGTCCGGGCGGATCCTGTCCGGGCAGACGGTGGAGGCATTCTGGAACTCGGTGCGCCACGCGCGCCCCATCACCATCGGCCTGAACTGCGCGCTCGGCGCGACGCTGATGCGACCGTACGTCGAGGAACTCTCGAAGTACTGCGACACCTACGTCTGCATCTATCCGAATGCCGGGCTGCCCAACCCGATGAGCGACACCGGTTTCGACGAGACGCCGGAGATCACCTCGTCGCTGCTCAGGGAATTCGCCACCAGCGGCTTCGTCAACATCGCAGGCGGCTGCTGCGGCACCACGCCCGATCACATCCGGGCGATCGCCGAGGCGATCCGCGACATCGCGCCGCGTGCAGTGCCCGCGCCCGATCGCAAGATGCGCCTGTCCGGGCTGGAGGCGTTCAACATCGACGCACAGTCGCTGTTCGTCAACGTCGGCGAGCGCACCAACGTGACCGGCTCCAAGGCCTTCGCGCGGATGATCCTGAACGAGCAGTTCGACGATGCACTCGCGGTCGCACGTCAGCAGGTCGAGAACGGCGCGCAGATGATCGACATCAACATGGACGAGGCGATGCTCGATTCGAAGGCGGCGATGGTCCGTTTTCTGAATCTGGTGGCCTCCGAGCCGGACATCTCCCGGGTGCCGATCATGATCGACTCCTCTAAGTGGGAGGTGATCGAGGCCGGCCTCAAGTGCGTGCAGGGCAAGGCGATCGTCAACTCGATCAGCATGAAGGAAGGCGAGGCGGAGTTCCTGCGTCAGGCCGCGCTGTGCCGGCGCTATGGCGCTGCAGTGATCGTGATGGCGTTCGACGAGCAGGGGCAGGCCGACACCTGCGCGCGCAAGATCGAGATCTGCGCGCGCGCGTACCGACTGCTCACCGAGCGCGTGGGCTTCCCGCCCGAAGACATCGTGTTCGATCCGAACATCTTCGCCATCGCCACCGGCATCGAGGAGCACAACAACTACGGCGTCGACTTCATCGAGGCGACGAAGTGGATCCGCGACAATCTGCCCTACGCGAAGGTCAGCGGGGGTGTGTCGAACGTGAGCTTCAGCTTCCGCGGCAACGACCCCGCGCGCGAGGCGATCCACACGGTGTTCCTGTATCACGCGATCAGGGCGGGCATGACGATGGGTATCGTCAACGCCGGCATGATCGGCGTGTACGACGAACTGGACCCGGAACTGCGCGAGCGCGTCGAGGACGTCGTGCTCAACCGCCGGCCCGACGCGACCGAGCGGATGATCGAGTTCGCCGGCACGCTCAAGGCCGGCGGGGCAAGGCAGGAGCAGAGCCTCGAGTGGCGCGAGCAGGACGTCGACTCGCGCCTCACCCACGCACTGGTACACGGCATCACCCAGTGGATTGTCGAGGACACCGAGGAGGCGCGCGCACGGATCGCTGCGCGCGGTGGCCGCCCCATCGAGGTGATCGAAGGCCCGCTGATGAACGGCATGAACGTCGTCGGCGATCTGTTCGGCGCCGGCAGGATGTTCCTGCCGCAGGTGGTGAAGAGCGCGCGCGTGATGAAGCAGGCAGTCGCGCACCTGGTGCCCTACATCGAGGCGGAGAAGGCGGCTGCCGGCGACACCAAGGCCAAGGGCAAGATCGTGATCGCGACGGTCAAGGGTGACGTGCACGACATCGGCAAGAACATCGTGACCGTCGTGCTCCAGTGCAACAACTACGAGGTGGTGAACATGGGCGTGATGGTTCCCGCCCAGCAGATTCTCGACCGCGCTCGCGAGGAGAAGGCCGACATCATCGGGCTGTCAGGGCTGATCACGCCCTCGCTCGAGGAAATGGCGCACGTGGCGCGCGAGATGGACCGGCAGGGCTTCACCCAGCCACTGCTGATCGGTGGTGCCACCACCTCGCGCACGCACACCGCAGTGAAGATCGCTCCGGGCTACCGGCGTGGTCCGACCGTCTGGGTGCCCGACGCCTCGCGCAGCGTGTCGGTGTGCTCGAGCCTGCTCGCCGAGGACGAGGCGGTGCGTCGCCGTTATCTGGACGAGCTCGCGGCGGACTACGAAAAGGTGCGCGAGCAGCACGCGGGCAAGCGCGGTCCCGAGCTGATCCCGCTCTCCCGCGCGCGCGCGAACGCTCAGCCGTTCGACTGGCCGGCCTGCGTGCCGCCGAAGCCGGCGTTTCTCGGCGTGCGCCAGCTGAAGAACTACGATCTGGCGGAGATCGCCGAGTACATCGACTGGGGTCCGTTCTTCCAGACCTGGGACCTGGCCGGCCCGTACCCGCAGATTCTCGAAGACGAGGTGGTCGGCGAGGCCGCGCGCAACGTGTTCCGCGATGCGCAGGCGATGCTGAAGAAGCTGATCGACGGGCGCTGGCTCTGCGCCAGCGCGGTATTCGGGCTGTTCCCGGCCAATGCCGTGGGCGACGACATCGAGATCTACGCCGACGAGAAGCGCGAACGTGTGCTGATGCGCTGGCACAACCTGCGTCAGCAGAACCAGAAGCCCGATGGGCGTGCCAATCAGTGCCTCGCCGACTTCGTCGCGCCGAAGTCCACCGGCATCGCCGACTACATCGGCGGTTTCGCGGTGACCGCAGGCCTGAACATCGACAGGCGGCTCGCGGAGTTCGAGGGCCGCGGCGACGACTACGACTCGATCATGCTGAAGGCGCTCGCCGACCGGCTGGCCGAAGCGTTCACCGAGCTGCTGCACAAGCGCGTTCGCCGCGAGTTCTGGGGCTACGCCCGCGACGAGGCACTGGACGTCGCGCAACTGATCGCCGAGCAGTACCGCGGCATCCGTCCGGCGCCCGGCTACCCTGCCTGTCCGGACCACACGGAGAAGCCGGCCCTGTTCGCGCTGCTCGACGCACCGGCCGTGGGGATCACGCTGACCGAGAGTCACGCGATGCTGCCGGCCTCCTCGGTGAGCGGGTTCTACCTGTCGCATCCCGACGCGAAGTACTTCGCGGTGGGCAAGGTGAATCGCGATCAGGTCGAGGATTACGCGAAGCGCAAGGGTCTGCCGGTGGAGGAGGCCGAGCGCTGGCTCGCGCCCAACCTGGGCTACGAGCAGAACATGGTCAAGGCCGCCTAGGCGGCGTGCCGGGGCGGCGGCTGGCGGCCGGTTAGCTGCCCGCAGCCGCG
>CANGUQ010000368.1 GCA_947456915.1 Betaproteobacteria bacterium | reverse complement strand
GCCGCGTACCAGCCGACCTCGGAGAAGTCGTTCTTGCCGGCCTTGTGCCACCAATAGTGCAGGATCGCCGCGGCCGCGACCGCGTAGACCAGCCGATGCAGCGTCGACCAGCGCCGCCCGAGCCGGCGCACCATCGCGTCGGTCGAAGTCAGGGCTAGCGGCACCAGCAGCACGAACGCGGTGAAGCCTGCGGTGATGAACGGGCGCTTAACGATGTCGCGAACGATGGCCGACAGGTCGAAGAACTGGTCCAGCCACACATACGTGATCAGGTGCAGACAGCCGTACAGGAAGGCCGTCAACCCCAGCATGCGGCGCAGCCGCAACAGCCAGTTCGCCCCGGTGATCCGGCGCAGCGGTGTCACCGCCAGTGTCACCAGCAGCATGGTCAGCGTCCACTCGCCGGTGGCACGGGTGATCACCTCGATCGGGTTGGCGCCCAGTGCGCCCGCCCACGCACCCCAGACGAGCCGCGCGAGCGGAATCAGCGCAGCTGCCAGCGCCGCGCGCTTGAGCCAGACCACCGCGGCGGCGGGCGGCTGGCGCACACGGTCGATGATCAGCGCGATGCCCGCCTCCCGCCGCAGTACACCCGGGCACGCGACGGTCCGAGACCGCAGCAGGTCCTCAACGGTCAGGCGGCAGCTCGACTGCGCGCCTCGACGGCGGCGAGCTGATCGGCCACGCCGCGCAGGTGTTCGATGAACTCGGCGCCGACCTCGGGGTGGCTCATCGCGTAGGCGATGGTCGCCTTCAGGTAGCCGAGCTTGGATCCGCAGTCGTACCGGGTACCCTGGAACTCGTAGGCGAGAACCTGCTCCTGCTCGAGCAGGGCAGCGATCGCGTCGGTGAGCTGGATCTCGCCGCCCTTGCCCGGCCGCACGCGCTCCAGGTGCTCGAAGATTCGCGGCGAGAGAATGTAGCGACCGACCACCCCGAGGGTGGACGGCGCCTCGGACGGCTTGGGCTTCTCGACGATGCCGTCGATCTGGTGCACGTCGTTCAGCGCCGAGCCGCAGCGCACGATGCCGTACTGGTCGGTGTCCTCGCGGGCGACGTTCTGCACGCCGATCACCGAGCGTCGGTAGTAGCTGTAACGCTCGACCATCTGCGTCATCACCGCCGGCCTCGCATCGATCAGATCGTCGGCGAGGATCACCGCGAACGGCTCATCACCCACCAGCGGGCGGGCGCACAGGACGGCGTGGCCGAGCCCGAGGGTGTCGGGCTGGCGGATGAACACGCAGTGCACGCCCGCGGGAAGGATGCCGCGCACGGTCGCGAGCAGTTTCTGGTTGCCACGCTCCTCGAGTGCCGCCTCGAGTTCGCCAGCCTTGTCGAAGTGATCCTCGATCGCGCGCTTGTTGCGGCCGGTGACGAAGATCATCTCGGTCATGCCGGCGGCGATTGCCTCTTCGACCGCGTACTGGATGAGCGGCTTGTCGACGACCGGCAGCATCTCCTTCGGGCTCGCCTTGGTGGCGGGCAGGAAACGGCTGCCCATACCAGCGACGGGAAACACCGCCTTGGTGATTTCTCGCTTCATTGGGTGATCTCCTGGATCATCGACGGGCGGACGGATTGCGCGGGCAGGCTCAGCCGCGATTGTAGGTATCTTCGAAGCGCACGATGTCATCCTCGCCCAGATAGGTCCCGGACTGGACCTCGATCAGCTCGAGCGGGATGCGTCCGGGATTCTCCAGACGATGCTTGACACCGAGCGGGATGAACGTCGACTCGTTCTCGGTCAGCATGATGATGTCCTCGCCACGGGTGACCCGGGCGGTGCCGCGCACGACGATCCAGTGCTCGGCCCGGTGATGATGCATCTGCATCGACAGCTTGGCACCTGGATTGACCGTGATCCGCTTCACCTGAAAGCGATCACCGGTGTCGACCGACTCATAGGTACCCCAGGGGCGGTGCACCTTGCGGTGAATGACTCCCTCCGGGCGCTTCTGCGCCTTGAGTCGGTCCACCAGCGTGCGCACGCCCTGCACCTTGTCGCGGTGCGACACCAGCACCGCGTCGGGCGTCTCCACCACCACCAGTCCGTCGACGCCCAGCGCGGTCACCAGCCGGCTTTCGGCAAACACGTAGGTGTCGCGCACGTCCTCGAGCAGGGTTGCGCCCTGCGTGACATTGCCGTCGGAGTCCTTGGTGCCGACGTCCCACAGTGCCTTCCACGATCCGAGATCGGACCAGTCGTAGTCGACGGGTCGCACGGCGGCAAGGCCCGTGTGTTCGAGCACGGCATAGTCGACGGAGATCGACGGGCAGCGCTCCATCGCCGGCTGCGACAGACGCATGAAGTCCAGGTCCCGGCTGCCCTGTGCCAGGGCCTCGCGGCAGGCCATCATCAGTTGCGGCTGCAGCCGTTCCACTTCACTCAGAAACGCCTGCACCGGGAACAGGAACATCCCGCTGTTCCACAGATACGTTCCCTCCGCAACGAAGCGCTCGGCGCGCACGAGGTCCGGTTTCTCGATGAACTGCGTGACCGCCGCGCACGCACCGTCACTGGCGAGCGGCTTGCCACAGGCGATGTAGCCGTAGCCGGTCTCTGCCCAGCGTGGCCGGATGCCGAAGGTGACCAGACGTCCGTCACGGGCCGCAGGCACCGCCGCCTGCACCTCGCGGCGAAAGGCGGCGGCATCCGCGATCAGGTGATCCGACGGCAGCACCAGCATCAGTCCAGCCGGGTCGGTCGCGGCGATGCTCAGCGCTGCGATGGCCAGCGCCGGCGCGGTGTTGCGCCCGATCGGCTCGAGAATGATGTCGCGCGGCTTCACGCCGATCTCCTGCAGTTGCTGGGCGATCAGGAAGCGATGCTCGTTGTTGGCGAGGATGGTCGGCGCCGCCACATCGGGCAGACCCGCGCTGCGCAGTGCCGTAGCCTGCAGCAGCGTGTGCTCGCCATCGAAGCGCAGGAACTGCTTCGGCAGCGCCTCGCGCGACAGCGGCCAGAGCCGGGTACCGGATCCGCCGGAAAGGATGACGGGATGAATACTCATGGGAGCCTCGGGAGATCGATGGGTGGAAGGCTGTCGAAGACAGTCAATCCTGACCCCGCGCTGCGCAGGCACACTGGCAAGATCAGTGCCAGCGGGGTGATGCATGCGCGCCCTCGACGGGAGCGCATGAGTGATGGTGACCGGTTTCCGGGGGAAGCGTTCGTCCCATCAGACGACGGGCGTGATCGGCGTGCTGCCAAGTCCCCTCGTGTTCGAGTCTAGAAGGCCCGGCGGCGGCGCGCCTCGCCGCACTGCGCGAGCCGCACGTGGCAAACTGCACACGAACGCACACCGGGAACACACACCATGCGCGCGGGGTTCGGGCGCGCAGCAGGCGAGCGGGAGATGCCCATCACCCGTGGTGCCGGATCCGGGGCCGGGCGCACACATCCCATCGACAGGCTAGCAGAGTCGGATGAAGACGATGTGAGGGCTGGCCGGCGGCGACGGTATGCCCTTGAGCCGTAACCTCGTCTGCAGATCAGGTGCGCCGACGGACACCGGAGCCGCGCTTGCGCACGCGGTGGCGCTGAGGCGCCCCCTCGGGCAGCACTGCCGTTGCGTCCGTCCCTTGAGGCTCAGCAGGACCTGCCGGATGCAGGGGCAGGCGCGCCGGTGCGGCGAACGCCCCACAGACCGAACAGCAGTCCTCCGGCAAGCAGGACGGCGCTCGAGGGAATGGGCACGACCGTGATCCAGTCCTGCGTCGTCGGACTGTTCAGCGCGATCAGCGGCGCGGTTGCGGTGAGCCCGGGCAGACTGGCGAGCAGGGTGTTGGCCTGGGTTCGGGCTGCGGTTCCGTCACCGGCGGTCAGGACCTTGAATACCCCGCTGTTCACGTCGTAGGGGGTGCCCGCCGTCTCGTAGATGATCTCCCACACGGCGAGCTGAAACGCTGCCGTCTGGGTCGTGGTCGCAAAACTCGACGCGGAGAAAGCGCGGGCGAGTCTGGCCAGATCGAGTGCACGGGCGGCACCCATGTCGCCCGCTATCGTGGTCGGACCGCTTGCCACGCCCCCCCTGGCGCCGCGTCGGTGTAGACAGTGCCGAACGTGAAGTGCTGTGCGAGATCGATGCAGTAGGAGAGGAATGAGACGCCATCCAGCATGCCGCTGCACCCGCCGACGCGCACCGCCTGCCCGGCCTGGTCGGGACGATCGAGTGTGACGTCGATGGAACCTCTGGCGAAACTGTTCTGTACCACCGCTGCCGCAGCCGGCGAACTGACCGAGAGCGAGGCAGTGAGGCATGCGGCCGCCAGCATCGGGCGCAGCGGAAAGCCTGAAAGCGCGGGCAGGATACGATCGAACATGAAGGCTCCGGTTCGAGGCCGCGTCGGCGTCACGTGGTGTACCGATGAGCAGCGGTGAGAGGATGCAGGCGCTCGCGGTGAACCGATCGCATGTCGATGGCGTGTGTGGCCGGCGTCAACTATTCTGAGCTGTCAGCGTCAACTATCTTGAGCGGTGCGGTCGGGGGTTGATCATTGGGTTGGGGTTGCGCTGCGTTGCCGGCGAGCCGGCAACGCAGCGCGGCGTCG
>CANGUQ010000367.1 GCA_947456915.1 Betaproteobacteria bacterium | reverse complement strand
GCCGCCGCGACCCGCGTGCACGCGGCGGCGCCCGACAACGTGGCGGCGCAGTGGCGAGCGCAGCGCGGCGATGTCGATCGCGCGTTCGCCGACGCGGCCTATACCCGAAGCGAACGCTTCCGCTGCCACCGGCATTCGTCGGTGCCGCTGGAGACGCGCGGTCTCGTCGCGCGCTGGGATCCTGCGCGTGCGCACCTGACCGTGTGGGGTGCGGCGAAGTGTGCGCACTTCAATCGCGACGTGCTCGCGCGCATGCTCGGTCTGTCCGCCGCGGCGGTCGATCTGATCGAACTCGACGTGGGCGGCAGTTTCGGCGCGCGCGGCGAGTTCTATCCGGAGGACCTGCTGATCCCGGCGGCTGCGCTGCTGTGCGGCGCGCCGGTGAAGTGGATCGAGGACCGGCGCGAGAACCTGCTGGCCATGAATCACGCGCGCGAGATGGAGTGCGAGCTCGCGATCGCCGCCGATCGCGACGGACGCATCCGCGGCCTGCGCGGCACCCTGTGGGCCGACATGGGCGCCTATGTGCGCACCACCGGCGTGATCGCTCCGGCGAAGGCCGGCAGCTTTCTGCCCGGTCCTTACGCGATCGCCGATTACGCCTGCGACGTGCAGGCGCTGCTCACTCACCGCACGCCCACCGGCACCTATCGCGGCCCCGGTCGGTACGAGGCGAACTTCTTCCGCGAGCGGCTGATCGACCTGATGGCGCAGGATCTGGGGCTCGATCCGGCACAGGTGCGCCGGCGCAATCTCGTCACACCGGTGCAGATGCCGTATGCGATCGGCGCGCTGGTGCCCTACGAAGGCCCTGCCCAGTACGACAGCGGCGACTATCCGGCGGCACTCGAGCGGGCGCTGGCGGCGATCGACTATCCGGGACTCGCCGCGCTGCGCGGACGTCTCGTCGACGGCCGGCTGCACGGCGTGGGCATGGGCTGTTTCGTCGACAGCACCGGCGCCGGCCCGGCCGAATACGCGCGCATCGCGCCGCGTGCCGACGGCGGACTCGACCTGTTCAGCGGCTGCTCCTCCAGCGGGCAGGGGCATCGCACCACCTTCGCCCAGATCGCCGCCGATCGCCTCGGGCTGCCGGTGGAGCGCCTGCACGTGCACACCGGCTCGACCACCGGGACCGAGCGCGGGCACGGCACCTACCACGGGCGCGGGATCGTGATGGGGGGCAATGCGATCGACCGGGCGTGTGCGACGCTCATCGGGCAGCTGCTCGATCTCGCCGCGAGGCGCAGCGGTCTTTCGCTGGAGCGGCTCGACTACCGCGCGGGTCGGGTGATCGAGCGCGACCACGGCCGCAGCGTGCTCGACCTCGATGCGCTGATCGTCGAGGCCGCCAGCGGGGAGGCGAGCGCCGCGCGCACGCTCGCCGCGCAGGGCGTGTTCGAGAACCGGCTGTGCACGTTCGAATACGGCACGCAGATCGCGCACGTGGCGATCGACCCGGAGACCGGTGTGCTCGAGGTGCTGCGGCTGATCACCGTCGAGGACTGCGGCAACCCGGTCAATCCGATGATCGTGCACGGGCAGGTGATCGGCGCCGCCGTGCAGGGCCTGTCGGGCACGCTGCTCGAGGAGTTCCGCTACGACAGCGAAGGCCAGATGCTGTCGGGGACCTTTGCCGACTATCTGCTCGCCACCGCCACCGACTTTCCCTGCGTCGAGGCGATCAGCGTCAACCTCGCGCCCTCGCCGCTCAATCCGCTCGGGCTGAAAGGCGTGGGCGAGGGCGGCACCGAAGGAGTGGGTGCCGCGGTGGCCAACGCCGCCGCCGACGCGCTGCGCGGCTGGCGGCCGCTGCTCAACGAGCTGCCGCTGACCCCGGAACGCCTGGCACGTGTGACGCGAGGAACTCGAACAACGCCTGATTGAAGCGTGCCGGTTGTTCGATGTTGGAGAGGTGCGAGGCCTCGTCGATGATGCGCAGCTGCGAGCCGGGGAGGTTGGCGTGGATCTGCCGCGCCATCTCCGGCGGGGTGCCGTGGTCCTGATCGCCGACCATCACCAGCACCGGGCAGCGGATCTCGTGCAGCCGGTCGAGCAGGTCGACACGCGAGATCGCGTGGCAGCAGCCGGCGAAACCGTCCACCGGCGTGGTCCGGATACCCTCGGCGATGCGCGAGAGCACCGGCGGCCGCGCGGCGCGAAACGGCGCGGTGAACCAGCGCGTGAGCGTACTGTCGACCAGCGCCTCCATGCCCTGCGTCTGCGCAACGCGGATGCGCTCGCCCCACATCCGCTCGGCGTCGGGCGGACGCCGGCTCGTGGTGTCGGCGAGCACCATGGTCGCGAACACCTCCGGATGCGCGAGCGCGTAGGTCTCGCCGATCATGCCGCCCATCGACAGGCCGACCCAGTGCGTGCGCACGATGCCCAGCGCGGCGAACAGCCCGTGCACGTCGGCGGCCAGCTGCTCGAGCGTGTACGGCCCGGGCGGCGCGCCGGAGCGGCCGTGGCCGCGGGTGTCGAAGCGCAGCACGCGGAAGTGCGCGGCGAGCAACCGTGCCTGCTCGTCCCACATCGACAGGTCGCAGGCGAGCGAGTGCGACATCGTGAGCCAGGGGCCGAGCCCGCCGGTGCCGTCGTCGATCACGTAGTGCAGGTCGATGCCGTTGGTGTGCACGGTGCCTTCTGCGCTGCGCCGGTGCGCGTTCGTCTCGCTCATCTGCCGTCCTGTCCGGATCTGGTTAGACTGCGCGAACGATACCCGAGATCGACAGCGGGCAACCCGTCGTCGCGAGCCGCAGGCCCGCGCGGCCAGCAGGAGGACCGGCAATGAGCGAAGCGAAGCGCGGCACACCGGGGGAGCGTCTGCCCCGCATCCCGCAGGAGCAGTGGACCGACGAGCAGCGCAC
Source organism: Betaproteobacteria bacterium (assembly GCA_947456915.1). Classification (GTDB taxonomy): domain Bacteria; phylum Pseudomonadota; class Gammaproteobacteria; order Burkholderiales; family CAIKXV01; genus CAIKXV01. The sequence goes on along the minus strand of CANGUQ010000367.1, from coordinate 1,705 downwards.
GGTCGCCGCGGACATCGCGGCGGGGCCGCGCGGGGAACTGCGCGGGCCGTTCATCTCGCTGCTGCGCTCGCCGGGCGCCGCCGCGCCGATCCAGCAGCTGGGCGAGTACCTGCGCTACAAGTCCCCGGTCGAGCGCCGGCTCGCCGAGATGGCGACCCTGATCGCCGCGCGCCACTGGGGGCAGAAGTACGAGTGGAACTCGCACCATCAGCACGCGCTGAAGGCGGGGCTGCCGGCAGCTGTCGCCGACGCGATCGGCGAGGGCCGTCGGCCCGACGCGATGGCCGCGGACGAGGCGCTGGTGCACGACATGCTGACCGAGGCGCTGACCCACCGCCGGCTGAGCGATCCCACCTGGGAGCGCGCGATCGCCACCTTCGGCGAACAGCAGACCCTCGACCTGCTGCTGATCGCCGGCTACTACGCGATGCTCGCACTGGTGCTGAACGTCGCGCGCATCGCCGTGCCCGACACCGGCCTGCCGCTGCTGCCGCAGTTCCCGTACTGAGCGGCAGACGAGCGGCGGACCGCGCCGCCTGCGGCGGCTCTCTGCGGGCGGCGCGGCACCCGTCAGGTCTTGATCAGCTGTCCGGGATTGGCGCGCGGATCGCGCGGCGTCCAGCGGCCGGCCTCGACCTGGGCGATGAACTCGGCGACGAAGTGGTTGAACAGCATCGGCTCTTCCAGATTCACCGCGTGCCCGGTCTTGGGCAGCACGACCAGGCCGCAGGCGGGAATCGTGCGCTTGAGGAAGATGCCCGGCTGCAGGCAGTGATCGTCCTCGTCACCGACGATCAGCAGCGTGGGAACGTGCATCGACCGGAAGCCCTGCTCGAGGTCGTACAGCGAGGGACGGCGGCTCTGCACGCCCTTCATCGTGTTCGACGCGCCCAGCGGCGAGTGCTGCATCAGGCGCTCGACGAAGGCGCGCCAGCCGCGCGGATCCTTGTTCTGGAACTGCACGCGCGAGGCCGCTTCGCCGTAGACCGGCGCGAACTTCTCCGGGCCCGGATCGATGAACTTGCCGGCGGCGTCCTCGGCGAGCTTGCGGAATTCGGTCTCGAAGGCCTTCTCCGCGCCGTAGCCGGCACCGGCCGCGGTCAACGACAGCGCGCGTGCGGGGTGATTGAGTCCGAAGTGCAGCGTGGCGAAGCCGCCCATCGACAGACCGACGATGTGCGCCTTGTCGATGCCCAGGTGATCGAGTACCGCAGCGATGTCGTCGCAGGCCTGGCGCTGGGAGTAGCGCTCGACATCCGCGGGAACGTCCGAGGGCGGATAGCCGCGCGCGGCGAACACGATGCAGCGGTGGCGGCGCGAGAACTGCCGGATCTGTGCTTCCCAGCTCCGGTAGTTGTCGCCGAACTCGTGCACGAAGATGATCGGGCTGCCGCTGCCGGCCTCCTCGTAGTAGAGCCTGACACCATCGGCGGCGGTTGCATGGGGCACGGTGATCTCCTCTGGACGGGTGCGCGCCCGCGCTTCGGTGCGGGCAGACGCGACGCAGCAGTGCTGCGGAAACGACGTTCCTGCGGCTCAGCCCGGGCGGGCCGACGTGAGGACGACGGCGATCACGAATGCCCCGGCGATCAGCGCGATCCACACCCAGCGCGGCATTGCGCTGAGCGGATTCTCCGTGCCCGGTGCCGGCGCCGGGCTGCCCGTGGCCGCGCTGCTGCCCGCGGCCGCATCCGGTGCGCCGGTG
>CANGUQ010000366.1 GCA_947456915.1 Betaproteobacteria bacterium | reverse complement strand
TGTGCTCGCGGCGGCGCGCACGAAAAGCGCCGGTCGCGCGCCGTGGATCCGGCGGCGCCCGGGTGTACTCACGGCGATACCTCCAAGGAGCGCGTGACGCGCCCCTGAACCGTAACGACGACGCGGCGCGAAGGCCGCGAACGTTCAGCGCCCGGTCAACCCCGACACGTATTCGGCCAGCGCTTCCATCTCGCGGTCGGACAGCCGGCTGGCGATCGTGCGCATCATCGCGTTGCCGTCGTTGCCGCGCTCGCCAGCGCGGAACGCACGCAGTTGCGCGAGCGTGTACTCGGCGTGCTGACTGGCCAGCCGCGGGTACTGTGCCGGAATACCCGCGGCGTTGGGGGAGTGACAGCCTGCACAGGCCGGCAGCCCGACCGCAGCGTTGCCCCCGCGATAGAGCTTCTGACCGATCAGGGCCAGTTCCTTGTTCTGCGCCGGGCGCGGCTTCACCGGCTGCCGCGCGTAGAACGCGCCCACGTCGAGCATGTCCTGCGGCGACAGCTGCGACGCGAAGCCGATCATCACCGCGTTCTTGCGAGCCCCCGACTTGTAGTCGGACAGCTGCTTGGCGATGTAGCCCGCGTGCTGGCCGGCGAGTACCGGATTCGATGCGATCACGCTGTTGCCGTCAGCGCCGTGACATCCAGAACAAACCTGACTCGCAATGACCTGACCCTTGGCCGGATCCCCGCGAGGAGCGGCGGGCGCACTTGCCGATTGCGCCGCCAGCGCCGTGCCCATCAGCGTTGCCGTGAGCGCCCCGAAAACGATGGCGGTACCTGCCCGCAGCACCGCGACCGCACTGCTTCTCGTCATGCTTGGCTCCCTGCGCGGCGAGTCGCACCCTGCCGCACGAATGTTCGGCGGCCGCAGCGATGCGTGCCGGGCGATCTGCCGTTCCGGGGGATCTGCCACGCCGATGTTCGACGACTTTCCCCGGGATCGCGTCACCCTGGCGTGACTGCCGCCAACCCGATTGTCGGTCGGCCGCGAATCTGCCAGCCGATCATGTAACCTAACCCACAAGTGTAGCCTAGCCGGAGGCCCCGGCGCCAGCCTGCCGGTTTGCCCGTGCCGTCGCGCGCGGTGACCGACCTCCCCGATGTCCCGCTTCGCCCGAACGACGTTCAGTACCAGTGCCGCACGCCTGGAACAGTTGCCTGGCGCCGGCGCCTGCGAAGTGGCTTTCGCCGGCCGCTCCAATGCGGGCAAGTCGAGCACGATCAACGCGCTCACCGGCATCGGTCGGCTCGCTTTCGTCAGCAAACAGCCGGGGCGCACCCAGTTGATCAACCTGTTCGAGGTAGCTCCCGGCCGCCGGCTGGTCGATCTGCCGGGCTATGGCTACGCGAAGGTCGCGAAGGACATCAAGCGCGAGTGGGGTGCCCTGCTCGAAACCTATCTCCAGACCCGTCGACAGCTGGTCGGACTGGTGGTGATCATGGATATCCGTCACCCGCTGACGGACCTGGACCGGCGCCTGATCGACTGGATTGCCCCTCGCCGACTGCCGCTGCATCTGGTGCTGTCGAAGGCAGACAAGCTCACCCGGCAGCAACAGTCGGGCGTGCTGCGAGAGGTGGAACAGGCCGTGGCGCCCCTCGCGGATCTGCCAGTCACCGTCCAGACATTGTCGAACCTGCGGCGGCTGGGGATCGACACACTGGAGCAGACTGTGGCACGCTGGCTGCAGTTGCCGGGTGCCGCAATCGACCGCGGCGCACCAGAAGAAAAACCCCGGCGCGAGGGGAGTCGCGCCGGGGCAAAAGTGCCTTAAGGGGGTTAAGGCTCCCGCTCAGGGAGGTGAAGCGGGAGACGAAATGCATCGTCGCTGATTCAGACCGCGTCACCGGCAAATAGTTCCCGGGCCGGCGCTGGCGAGGCGAGAATTTTTGATCCGGTGCGAACATGCGCGCCGGCTGCGGCATCCGGCGCCGCCCGAACCGACAGCCGGTGGTGCGCGAGCACGGCCCCGGCGCCGGCGAACCGGTCGAACCCTCCGAGAAAGGTCTGCTGATCCGATGAGTCTTCCGCTACGTCCCGCCCCCGCGCTCGCTCCGGCGTTCCCCTCCACCCGGCTGCGCCGGATGCGCCGCGACGAGTTCTCGCGGCGCCTCGCGCGCGAGCACCGGCTGACGACCGACGACCTCATCTATCCGGTGTTCGTGCACGACGGCCATGCACCGGCCGTGGCGGTGCCGTCGATGCCCGGCGTCGAGCGCATCAACGTGGAGCGGCTGCTGTCGGTCGCCGAGCGCTGCGTCGCAGAGGGGATTCCGCTGCTTGCGCTGTTCCCGGTGATCGAGCCGGCGCTGAAGACACCTGACGGTCGCGAAGCGGTCAATCCGGACGGCCTCGTGCCGCGCGCGGTGGCGGCGATCAAGGCGCGCTTCCCGCAGCTCGGGGTGATGACCGATGTCGCGCTCGACCCGTACACGAGCCACGGTCAGGACGGTCTGATCGACGAGCGGGGCTATGTCCTGAACGAACAGACGGTGGCAGTACTGATCGAGCAGGCACAGGTGCACGCTGCCGCGGGTGTCGATGTGGTGGCACCGTCGGACATGATGGACGGGCGCATCGGCGCCATCCGCCGTCGACTCGACGAGGGCCAGTACATCCACACCCGCATTCTTGCGTACTCGGCAAAGTACGCGTCTGCGTTCTACGGACCGTTTCGCGATGCCGTAGGCTCCGCGGCCTCCCTCGGCGGCGGCTCGAAATACACCTACCAGATGGATCCGGCCAACAGTGACGAAGCCTTGCGCGAAGTCGCGATGGATCTGGCCGAGGGCGCCGACATGGTCATGGTCAAGCCCGGCATGCCGTATCTGGACATCCTGCGCCGGGTGAAGGACGCCTTCGGCGTGCCCACCGCCGTTTATCAGGTCAGCGGCGAGTACGCGATGCTGAAGGCGGCGAGCGCCAACGGCTGGCTCGACGAGCGCGCGGTCGCCATGGAAGCACTGCTCGCGTTCAAGCGCGCCGGGGCCGATGCCATCCTGACCTACTACGCGCTGGATGCGGCGCGCTGGTTGCGCGAGGGGTAACACGCGGCCGGTCCTGCCGCCGGCCACTGCCCTCGCGCAAGACGCTATTTGCCGAGGTCGAGGTCGCGACTGCGCCGGTCGCGCTCCACCTTCAGGATGTAGCGCTGCACCAGCTTCTGCGCCTCCGCGGACGGATTGACGAAGCGAAACCCCATCCGTGCAATTTCGGGACGGTCGGCCAACCGGGCGTCAGCGCTGCTGCGCAGCTCCAGTTCGCTGACGAGGCTGCCTTCCTCACCGACCTCCAGCATGGCGCCGGAGAACCGTACCCCCACACGGACGTGCCCGGCCGGCAGGCGCCCGTAGGCGGCGATGCCGCCCACGCTGATATCGATGACCTGCAGATCGACCACCTGATCGCCGAGCGGCACCCTGCAGCGAACCGGTGCATTGGCGGCGGCACGCACGCGGAACTGCTCGCGCCGCTGCAGCTTCAGCAGTTCGCGCGGCAGGTCGATCTCGAATGCCGGCCGGCCGTCGAATTCCACCGCGCGCACGCGCTGCGCTGCGAACTGTACCTTCACCTTCTCGTGGGCCGTGACCAGCACGACGCGATCGCTCGCCAGCAGCCGGGCATTGAGCGCAGGATCGGTGCTCTGATCGAGGCGTACCCGGCGCCCCGCGACATCGACGTCGACGACGGCGGTCAGCAGGAACTCGCGCCCGTGCTCGAAATAGGCGGTGACGATCTCCGCGTTTCTGGCGAGCGCATCCAGGATGCGACCGATCTGCATCGGCGAATCGACCGTATACTGGGAGAGATCGTCAGACTCAGACATCTGCGCAGACAGGGAAATGACGATAAGCCGGCGTGGAGCGGACGCGCGGCGGCGGGATCTGCTTCAGCGGCTGCCGGCGGCCTGCGGCGGCGCTGCGAAGGCAATGCGCCAGCCGCCGCTCACTGCCCTGGCCACCCCGAGTCCGCATCGGCGCGCAAAGCCGCCTCGCGGTCGATTCGCGCGACCAGACTTGCGCGCCCGGCGCGCTCCAGCGTCCGCCCTTCGGCAGTCAGCCGCACCGGCTGGTGCCGATCGGCGCGCGAGAACTGCAGGATCTGCACGTCGGTTCCATCCACGTTCAGTTCGAAGCTCGGCACGCTGCCGGGGACCCCGCCGATGAACAACCGCTGCTGTGAGGCGTGATAGGGAATGCCTTCATCGAGCAGCCGGAACTCTAGCGCTTTTTCATCGTCAGTGAACATGTGCAGATGAATCGTCGGATAGCGTCCGATCGCGCCCGAGAGCACCGGCCCGGTCACCTGCGGGTCGAATCGCTCGAACTGCTGCATCAGGTCGAGCACCTGCGCGCGCAGCCAGGCGAGCGCCTCGCGCTGACCTTCCTCGTCGAAGATGCGCTGGTGGTCGAGTACCGCCGCCTCGAGCTCACTGTTCGTCGGCAGCGAACGCGCGTCGGCGAGGCCCAGTGCACGCGCTGCCTTGCGCTTGGCGAGACCCCAGTCGTCGAGTCCGTCCTCGACGATCAGCCGCGCCGCATGCCGTGCGATCTGCTCGCGCAGCTGGCGC
>CANGUQ010000365.1 GCA_947456915.1 Betaproteobacteria bacterium | reverse complement strand
CTTCTACGCGGCGCTGTTCGACGGCGCTGCCAGCGACGTGCTGTCGTCGATGCTGAGCGGCCTGCACGCCCGCATCTGGCGCTGGCGGGCGCTCGGCCTGTCGCACAGCGAGCGCTCGGCGCAGCGCTCGCAGCAGGCGGTGGAGGGGCTGCGCGCGCTGGTGGAGGCAATCGATCGTGGCGATGCCGATGCAGCCGAGCGTGCGGTCCGGGAAGACACCGCGGCCGCCGCGCGCGAGGTGATGCGACTGCTCGGAAGCCGGTAACCTCCGCACCGTCGGTGCTTTCGCCGGCTTGCGCCGGGGCGAGAGCGAGACTCCGGTCCCCCAGGGAGACGTTCATGTTCAGCCTGCCGCTGCAGCGCGCGCGTCGCGCTCGCCCTGCCACTGCCGATGCCGTGCATGCCCATCGCGGCGCGAGCGTGCGCAACGAGCGTCCTGCGCCCCTCTCGCGTGCCTGCCGCGTGCGCCGCCTGCCCGCAGCCGGGAGTCTCGCCACCGTGCTCGCGCTCTCGGTAGTCAGCCTGCCTCCGGCGGGCGTTGCACTCGCCCAGCCTGTTCCCGGTGCGAAGACGGTGCGCATCGTGGTGCCGTTTCCCCCCGGCGGCAGCGTCGATGTCATCGCCCGGCTGATGGCGGCGAAGATGACCGAGGCCTCGGGCCAGAGCGTCATCGTCGACAACCGCTCCGGCGCGACCGGCGTGATCGGGACCGAGTTCGTCGCAAGGGCGACTCCCGATGGCGCCACGCTGCTGCTCAACACGCTGCCGTTCGTGGTCAACGTGCCGCTGATGGGCAAGGTGCCGTATGACCCGATCCGCGATTTCGCGCCGATCTCGCTGGTGGCCACCTCGCCGGCGATGCTGGTGACGCACCCCTCGGTGCCGGCGCGCAACCTGAAGGAACTGATCGCGATCGCCCGCTCGAAGCCTGGTCGGCTCACCTACTCTTCCTCGGGCAGCGGCTCCAACCTGCACATTCCGGCCGAGCTGATGAAGCAGCTCACCCGAGCGGACATCACGCACGTTCCGTACAAGGGCGGCGGCCCGGCGCTCACCGCCGTGCTCGGCGGCGAGGTCGACATGAGCTTCATCAGCCTCGTGGCCGTACTGCCGCACGTCGAGGCGAAGCGACTGCGTCCGATCGCCGTCACCAGCCTGCGCCGCGTGCCGCTCGCGCCGGAGATTCCCACGCTGGACGAGTCGGGCCTGAAGGGCTTCGAGTTCAGTGCGTGGTTCGCGCTGATGGCGCCTGCGGGCACGCCGCCGGCGACGATTGCCGCGCTCAACCAGCTCGCGGTGAAGACGATGCAGGCCCCCGAGATCCGCGATCGCCTCGCCAGGGAGGGCGCCGAGCCTCTGGGCACCGCACCCGAGGCGCTCGGTGCGCTGCTCAAGAGCGAACTCGCGCGCTGGACCCGGCTCGTCCAGGAAAACGGCCTGAAGGCGGAGTAGGGTTGCCGGACTCGCCCCTGGTGCAGGACACCGGCATACTCGGGCGCGCCTGAACGGTCGGGGCTGACCCGTCCGGAACCTGCGGCTGGATTGCACGATGGCTCGAATCAGAACGATCGAGGAGAACGAACACCCGGAACTCGCCAAGCAGATCGCGACGATCCGCGGCGGGCGCCGCGGCACGCTGTCGATGATCTACCGGCTGATGCTGCACAGCCCGGCGGCGGCGATGGCGTGGTACCAGCAGAACTCGGCATTGCGCTGGCAGACCGACCTCGACGGCTTCCTGCGCGAACTGGTGATCCTGCGCGTGGCCGTGCTCACCGGTTGCGAGTACGTGCGCCGCGTGCACGCCGGTGTCTACGCCCAGGAGGAGGGGTTCTCGCCCGGGCAGATCGCCGCACTGGGGGACCCGGCCCGTCGGTGGGACGGGGTCGGCGAGGCCGGGCGGCGCGAAGCGTCTCCGGACGATGCGCTGGCGCTGTTCGATGCGAGGGCGCGGGCGGTGCTCGCCTACATCGATGCGATGACGCTGACCGTGGCGGTGCCCGAAACGGTGTTCGCGGCGCTGCGCAGTCACTTCGGCGAGCGCCAGATCGTCGAGCTGACCATGCTCGTCGCTTCGTACAACATGCTGACCCGGGTGCTCACCGCGCTCGAGGCCGATCCCGAACCATTGCCACCGAAGAAGGGTTGAACCTGCCATGGCCGAAGCCGCCGCCTCTCGCCCGCTGATCGTCGTCGAGGACGATCCGTTTCCGCGCATCCTGCAGGCCGTGCTCGATCCCGCAGTGACGCTGGAGCGAGTGAACGCCTTCATCGACTTCTTCTCCACCGATGCCGATTTCCTCGCATGGCGCGAGTCGGTGCGAGCCGCTGTCGGCAGCATGTATCCGGCCACCGTGGTGACCGCGAAGGACCAGGACGAGCTGCGCGCGAAGCTGCCGGGCGCAGTCGCGCTGGTCACCGAGTCGCTCGCCGTCGGTGCGGAGGAGCTCGCAGCCGGCACGAGCCTGCGGCTGGTGCAGAAGTACGGCACGATCCTGCGCGCAATCGACACCGCAGCGTGCCGTGCGCGCGGCGTTCCGGTCGCCACGCAGCGCCGGCGCTCGAACATCGCCTGCGCGGAGATGAGCCTCGCGCTGATGCTCGACATCGCCAAGAAGCTGCACATCACGCACGGCCTGCTGTCGATGGAGCAGCTGCAGGCGGCCGGCTACCGTCCGAAGCTGTTCGACCGCCGCCACACCGGCAACTCGAACTGGGCGCGCATCCCGGGTCTGCGCATGCTCTACGAGTCGACGCTGGGGATCGTGGGTTTCGGCGAGATCGGCCGCGAGCTGTCGCTGCGTGCCGCAGCGATGGGCATGCGCGTGCTGTACTGGCAGCGCACGCCGATTCCCGCCGCCGAGGCGGCGGTGTTCGGGGCGAGCTTCGCGCCGATCGAGACCCTGCTCGCGCAGAGCGACTACGTGAGCGTGCAACTGCCCGGGAATGCCTCGACGCGCCACATTCTCGACCGTGGCCGCATCGCGCAGCTCAAGCGGGGCGCGATCCTCGTGAATTCCTCGCGCGCCGATCTGATCGAACGCGAGGCGGTGCTCGACGCGCTCGCGAGCGGGCACCTCGGTGGTTTCGGGCTGGACACGCCGTACGACGAACCCGGCAGCGCCGACGATCCGCTGCTGCAGTTTCCCAATGTCACCATCACGCCGCACACGGCCGCACAGCCGCGGACCAATGCGTTGAAGGACCTTGCGGAGATGATGTCCGGCATGGCCATGCAACTCGGATTCGTCGCGACGCGATGATCTCCGCCCCGCGGCAGCCCGCGACGCGCAGCCGGGCAGTGCGGGCCCGGCTGGCGGGTCCCCGACCGGTTTTCCGGCGCGCTTCTTGCATCATCACCCGAACGCCGGCAGCGGCGGGCAACTGCGCGGGACTCTCGATCCCGCCCTGCCGGCAGGGCGCTGCCGAACAACTTGATGCCTGTCACAGGAGTCGACCGATGAACCTCAGCCTCTTTCTCCGCCGCGGCGCGCTGGCGATCGCGCTGGGTGCCGCGTGTGCCGCGCCGGCGCTTGCCCAGACCTTTCCGCTCAAGCCGGTACGCCTCGTGGTCACGCTGGCTCCGGGTTCGGCCTCCGACATCGTCGCCCGCATCATCGGTGAGGCGCTGAGCAAGCAGATGGGCCAGCAGATGATCGTCGACAACCGGCCCGGCGCCGGCGGCGTGGTTGCTGCCGAAGCCGTTCAGCGCGCGGTGCCCGACGGCTACACGCTGCTGGTGGGCTCGATCGCCACCCACGGCATCAACCCGGCCCTGGTGCCGAAGATCTCCTACGACGCGGTCAAGGACTTCGCGCCGATCATCAATCTCGCCTCGAGTCCGAACGTGCTGATCGTGTCGAACTCGCTGCCGGTGAAGTCGGTGAAGGAACTGGTCGCATTCGCGCGCAAGCGCCCCGGGGAACTGCTGTTCTCCTCCGGTGGCAACGGCACCTCCCACCACATGGGTGCCGAGCTGTTCAGCCTGCTCGCTGGCGTGAAGATGACCCACGTGCCGTTCAAGGGATCACCGCAGGCGGTGCAGGCGGTGCTCGCCGGCGAAGTGGCGCTGATGTTCCCGAACATCCCCAATGCGATGGGTCTCGCCAAGGCCGAGAAAGTGCGCATCCTGGGGGTCACCACGCCCAGGCGGCTGTCCTGGTGGCCGGAACTGCCCACGATCGCCGAGCTCGGCCTGCCCGGCTACGAGGTGATCGCCTGGTTCGGCCTGCTTGCGCCTGCAGGCACGCCCGAGGCGGTCATCGACCGGCTGAACGCCGAATCGAACAAGGCGCTCGGACTGCAGAACGTGCGCGACAATCTGGTCACCCAGGGCTTCGAGGTCATCGGCGGCACGGTCAAGGAGTTCGCCGCGTTCATCCGCAGCGAACTGGACAAGTGGGCGAAGGTGGTGAAGCTCTCCGGCGCCAAGGCCGACTGAAGCGCGGTGGTTGCGCGCGTGCCTGCGCCCGCCGGCTGCAGCGCCCGCGCCGACGGGGTGCATGCCCAGGGACACCCTCGCCGGGGCGGTGCGAGGGTGTCCCGGCACCGGCTCGCGGGCGCTCGGGCGCGCGTCCGCGGTTCGCG
>CANGUQ010000364.1 GCA_947456915.1 Betaproteobacteria bacterium | reverse complement strand
GCCACGGCAGCCTCGCCCTGCTTCGCCCCTTCCCGGTCGCACGCACCGGCCGCACGCGCCCGTGCGCGAGCGGCACGCCCGGCGTGCTGCTGCCGCGTGCTACTGCGGCGGGATCACCGGCAGCAGCACGAACGCATCGGCGCCCTCGCCGAAATGCAACGTGTTGCGCCCGCCGAAGATCGCGGGCGGGCGGTCAGCCGGGTTGGCGTGCGTGAAGGGGCCGACCCCCTTCATCGGATAGGCCGCCTGTGCCACACCGGCGTCGGTGCCGTCGAACTCGTAGTCGCGGCCGAGCACGGTCAGCCCCAGCCGGTAGCCGGGCGGCACGACGATGCAGGTGGGCCAGATCTCGACATCCAGATCGACGGGCTCCCCGGGCACCAGCGGCCACGACTCGTCGTGCGGATGCCACGGCCGCCACGGGGTGGAGCGCGCCGGATCGAGCTTGCGCTGCGAGGCGCGCAGCCAGCCCAGGCCGACCGGCGTGCGCGGATCGTTCGAGCCGATGAACGTCACCTCCTTGCCCGCCGGATCGAACACGCGCAACGCGAGGAACACGTCGGCGTCGGTCGTCATCGACGACAGCCGCAGCCGCGCCGCCACCGGCCCGGTGATCTCCAGCGGCGTGTCGGAGGCCGGCAGCAGGAAGGTCACGCCCTCGCCCATCGCCTCGTACTCGATGCGCGCGCCGGCCGCCGGCGGCGCGAGCGACAGGCTGCGCGTGTCCGGGTGCAGGTGATAGCGGGTGAACTTCGTGCGCGGCAGCGGCCAGTCTTCCTCGGCGCGCAGTTCGAAACGCTCGCCTGGATGGCGGATGTTCAGCGACACGCGCGGCTGCTTCGTCCAGCCGGTATCGCGCCCCTGCAGGAAGTGGCCGAAGAAGCGCTTCTGCAGATCGACGCCGTAGTTGCTGTAGAAGTGGGTGAAGTGCGTGTGTCCGTGCACTTCCAGCCACTTCTGCTGCGACGGCGTGCGCATGAAGCCCTCGAAATTGCCGCGCGTGTGCAGGCCCTGTCCGCCCCAGTTCGCGCACGACAGCACCGGCACGTCGATGTGCTCGAACGCGGGCAGGCGCGCGCGATAGTAGTCGTCGAGCAGCGGGCGGCGCAGCGCCTCGCCGTCGAGATCGACCCGGTTCGCCGCGAGTTCGGACTCGCTCAGCGTCGGCGGTCCGGCGACCGGCTCACCGGTGACGCGGCTCTTCGCCCCGCGCGTGCCCACGCCGTGCTGAACGGCGGTGACCTGCCGGGGGTACCACGAGTTCAGGAAATCGCACAGGATGCCGCCGTGACGACACAACTCGCGGTAGTAGTCGGAGGAGCCTTCCCACACGCAGATCGCGGCAAGATGCTTCGGCTGCAGCGGCGCCGACTGCCACTGGTTCATCGCGTAGTACGAGATGCCGTTGATGCCGACGCGGCCGTTGCTCCACGGCTGCGTGCCCGCCCAGTCGACGCACAGCGCGATGTCCTTCGCCTCGCGCGCCGACCAGCAGTCGATCACCCCGGGCGAGCGCCCCGCGCCGCGCGAGTCGATGCGCAGGCAGACGTACCCGTCGGGTACCCACTTCTCGGGGTCGACCAGTTCCCAGTTCTGGTACAGGTTGGTCGATCCTTCGAGCACTTCGGGAGCGGCCTCGGTCAGCCGTCGCCAGTTCGCCGGGTAGCCCTCCTGAAACGCGAGCCCTTTCGCGTAAGGACCGTAGCTCAGGATCACCGCGCAGCGCCCCGGTGCGGTCGGCCGGAACACGTCAGCGCGCAGTACCACGCCGTCGTCCATCGGGATCGGCACGTCCCAGTCCACCTGCATGCCGTCGCGGATCTCGCTGCGGGAAAAATCTTCCATGTCGTATCTCCTCCTGCGGGTCCGCATTATCAGGCACCCGCGCCGCGCCGGGGAGAGCCGCCGCGGCAGACCGCGCGCTGGCGCGCTCGACGTGCGCCGGCGCCGCGATCTGGTACCGTTTCGCACATACCCGATGGCGCGCGCACCGTCAGGCTGCGCCCCGACCGACCGGCCGCCGCACGCGCCGGCCATCGCCACCGATCGACTCCACCCGAGGGCACGAGCATGGAAAATCAGGACCTGCGCATCTGGCTTGCGAAGATGGACGCTGCCGGCGAGATCCGTCACGTCAGCGGTGCCGAGCGCATGGAGGAGATCGGCGGCATCGTCGACATCTATCAGCGCAGGATGGGGCGCCAGGCGCTGCTCTTCGACGACGTGCCCGGCTATCCCCGCGGCTATCGCGTGCTCGCCAACGTGCTCACCTCGGTGCGGCGCATCGCGATGACACTGGGGCTTCCCGCCGACGCGAGCGAGATGGATCTCGTACGCTACTGGCGCAATTACATCGGCGGCGCGAACACGCACAAGCCGGAGGTCGCCAGGACCGGCAAGGTGCTGGAGAACGTGCTGCGCGGCGGCGACGTCGACCTGCTGAAGATCCCGACGCCGAAGTGGCACGAGGGCGACGGCGGGCCCTACATCGGCACCGGCTGCATGGTGATCATGAAGGATCCGGACTCGGGCTGGATCAACTACGGCGCCTACCGCGGGCAGGTGTTCGACCGCAACATCGCCACCGTGATGTGCTCGAAGGGCAAGCACGGCGATCTGCTGATGCAGAAGTACTTCGCCCGCGGCGAGCGCTGCCCGATCGCGGTGGTGGTCGGCGTACACCCGGCGCTGTTCATGGTCGCCGGGCTCGAGATCCCCTACGGCAAGAACGAGTACGAGGCCGCCGGCGCACTGATCGGCGAACCGGTGCAGGTGATCGAGGGGCCGGTGACCGGGCTGCCGATTCCCGCGCACGCCGAGATTGCGTACGAGGGTTTCGTCTCGCCCGACGACCGCATCGACGAAGGACCGCTCGGCGAATGGACCGGCTACTACTGCAGCGGCAAGATGCCGCAGCCGGTGATCCGCGTGGAGTCGATGCTGCATCGGAACGACCCGGTACTGCTCGGCGTGGTGCCGGCCGTGCCGCCCAACGACGACAGCTTCTACCGCGGCCACTTCCGCGCCGGGGCAGTCTGGCGGCAGCTCGAAGGCGCCGGCATTCCGGGAATCACCGGTGTGTGGTCGCACGAAGCCGGCGGCGGGCGCTACTGGCTCACGGTGGCGGTCAAGCAGATGTATCCGGGGCACTCGAAGCAGGTCGGACTGGTCGCCGGGCAGGTGCACGCGGCGGCGTACTGCAACCGCTACGTCGTGGTGGTCGACGACGACATCGATCCGGCGAACATGGACGAGGTGGTGTGGGCGATGTGCACGCGCGTCGACCCGCGCGAGGACGTGGAGATCCTCAAAGGCTGCTGGAGCACGCGGCTGGATCCGATGGCCTATCCGCCCGAGCAGCCGGTGCTGAATTCGCGGATGGTGATCGATGCCTGCCGGCCGTTCCTGCGCCGCGATACCTTCCCCCCGGTAGCGCGTTCCAGCCCCGAGCTCGATGCGCGGATCAAGGCCAAGTGGGCGCATGTGATGCCCGATGCAGCGCGCGGGAATGCCTGAGCCGCGCACGACACCGAAGGGAGAAGGCCGCAGCGGGGCGCACGAAAAAGGGGCCAGGCCCCTTTTCGATGCACCGGGTGGAAGAAAAGGGGCCTGGCCCCTTTTCGGTGCGCGCCTGGCGGGGGTGTCGCCCGGGCGAGCGGGTGACGCTGCGACTCGCTCGCGGTCGAACGCGGGCGTGCCGTTGCGGCTCGACTCACTCGTGCTCGCCATCGCGCTCGGGGCGACGCTCGCCTGCGCCTCGGCACTGTCACCCGCGGCCCGTGCGCAGGCGAAGCCGACCGATCCGTTCGCGCGCTGCGTGGCTGGCGAGTTGCGTCCGCTCGCCCTGGGCAAGGGCATCTCGGCGGTGACCTTCGACGCGGCATTCGCCGGAGTGGAAGCAGATCCGGAAGTGCTCAGGTCGTTCGAGTTCCAGCCCGAGTTTCGCATTCCGATCTGGGACTATCTCGCCGGACTGGTCGACGATGAGCGCGTCGCCGACGGCCGCGAGCGCCTCGCCGAGTGGGCTGCCGTGCTCGAACAGGCGGAGCGCAAGTTCGGCGTCCCGCGCCACGTCATCGTCGCGGTGTGGGGTGTCGAGTCGGACTTCGGCCGGATTCTCGGGCGGCGGCCGCTCGTCCGCTCGCTGGCTACGCTGGTATGCGCCGATCGCCGCCGCGCGTTCTTCACCGGCGAGCTGCTCGCCACGCTGCGTATCCTGCAGGATGGCGACATGCCGGCCGAAGTGCTCACCGGCTCGTGGGCCGGCGCGTTCGGGCAGACCCAGTTCATGCCGACCACGTTCCAGCGCATCGCGATCGATTTCGACGGCGATGGCCGCCGCGACATCGTCGCCTCGGTACCGGACGCACTCGGCTCGACCGCGAACTACCTGCGCCGCGCCGGCTGGCAGAGCGGCGAGCCGTGGGGCTACGAGGTACGGCTGCCGACGGGCTACGCAGGACCGTCGGGACGGCGCGAGCGCCAGCCGCTCGCGCAGTGGAGTGCCCTCGGCGTACGCAAGGCCGACGGCTCGGCGCTGGCGGGACCGGGCTCGGCCGGCCTGCTGCTGCCGGCAGGCGCGAAAGGTCCTGCCT
>CANGUQ010000363.1 GCA_947456915.1 Betaproteobacteria bacterium | reverse complement strand
GTGCCGCTGCCGGCGCGGGTGGCGGCGAGCACGCGGTCGAGGGCACCCTGCACGAACCGGTGCACGGCCTGTCCGTCGCGAAACCGCACCTCGGTCTTCGTCGGATGCACGTTGACGTCGACCAGA
Source organism: Betaproteobacteria bacterium (assembly GCA_947456915.1). Classification (GTDB taxonomy): domain Bacteria; phylum Pseudomonadota; class Gammaproteobacteria; order Burkholderiales; family CAIKXV01; genus CAIKXV01. The sequence continues at coordinate 4,470 of CANGUQ010000363.1, read as the reverse complement.
TGCGGGTCGAGCGTCAGATAGAGGGCGTAGGCGGGGTGGCGCTGGTGGTGCAGCACGTCGCGATACGCCGTGCGCACCGCGTGTGCCAGCAGCTTGTCGCGAACGAAGCGGCCGTTGACGAACAGGTACTGCGCGTCGCGCGAGGCGCGCGCATAGGCTGGCTGGGCGATCGCTCCCGCGAGTCCGAGCAGCGGACCGGCCTCGTCGACGGGCAGCGCGGCATCCGCGAACTGCGTTCCGAGCAGCGCCACGACGCGTTCGCTGCGCGACTGCGCGGGCAGGCGCAGCACCACGCGGGCGTTGTGGGTGAGCCGGAAGCCGACCTGCGGGTGGGCGAGCGCGATGCGGTGCACCGCCTCTTCGCAGTGCGCGTACTCGGTCTGCTCGGATCTGAGAAACCGCTTGCGCGCGGGCGTATTGAAGAACAGGTCGAGGACATCCACCCTGGTGCCGCGCGCGATCGCCGCGGGACCGATGACCGGCGCGGCGTCGCCTGCGCGCGAGGCGCCGGTGTGGCCGATGCGCCAGCCGTGTCGATCCTCGGCGGTGCGACTGGCCAGCGTGACCTCGGCTACCGAGGCGATCGAGGCCAGCGCCTCGCCGCGAAAGCCCAGGCTGGTTACCGCCTCGAGATCTTCCAGCGCGGCGATCTTGCTGGTGGCGTGGCGCGCGAGCGCGAGCGGCAGATCGTCACGGGCGATGCCGTGGCCGTCGTCGATCACCGTCACCCGCCGCGTGCCGCCACCTTCCAGTTCGACGGCGATCTCGGTGGCGCCGGCGTCGATCGCGTTCTCCAGCAGTTCCTTGAGCGCAGAGGCGGGCCGTTCGATGACTTCACCGGCGGCGATCTGGCTGATCAGGAGATCGGGCAGCGCATGGATGCTGGGCATGTTCAATTATAGAGGTCTCGCCAGCGGCACGGATTCGAATATACTCGCTGGCTTTTTGGCCGGGGCGTCCGATGCGCGCGGGCAGCGGGAGCTGCCACAGGCGGCGCTGCGTATTCTGCACCCCGGCATCTGGCCCGACAGCGACCCCAGCGGGTTGCTTCCTCCTGTCGTTTCCGAAGCGTCACGCGGCGCAGATGCGTCGCGGCGAAGGACCTCACGATGAAGATCGGCATTCCCAAGGAAGTGCGGCCCGGGGAGACGCGGGTTGCCGCGACGCCCGAGACCGTCAAGAAATTCTGCGCCGCCGGCCAGAACAGCGTGCTGCTGCAGGCTGGGGCCGGCATGGCCTCGAACTTTCCCGACGCCGACTACGCGGCAGCCGGGGCAACCATCGTCGCCGACGCTGCGGCGGTGTACGCACAGGCCGAACTCGTGCTGAAGGTGCGCGCGCCGCTCGCTGAGGAAGCGGCGGCGATGAAGTCGGGCACCGTCCTGATCGGCCTGCTTTCGCCCTACGACGCTGCCGGCATCGAGGCGCTGGCGCAGCAGGGTCTGACCGCCTTCGCGATGGAGCTGCTGCCGCGTACCTCGCGCGCACAGTCGATGGACGTGCTCTCCTCGCAGGCGAACATCGCCGGCTACAAGGCAGTCGTTCTTGGCGCCGACACCTACGGCCGGCTGATGCCGATGCTGATGACGGCCGCCGGCACGGTGAAGGCCGCCCGCGTGGTGATCCTGGGCGCCGGCGTGGCCGGGTTGCAGGCGATCGCCACCGCGAAGCGTCTCGGCGCGGTGATCGAGGCCTCCGACGTGCGGCCGGCGGTGAAGGAGCAGATCGAGTCGCTGGGTGCGAAGTTCATCGACGTGCCGTACGAGACCGACGAAGAGCGCGAGATCGCGCAGGGCGTGGGCGGCTATGCCCGCCCGATGCCGCAGTCGTGGATGACGCGCCAGGCGGCCGAGGTGGCCAAGCGCATCGCGCAGGCCGACATCGTGATCACCACTGCGCTGATTCCCGGCCGCAAGGCGCCGGTGCTGGTGACCGGGGCGATGGTGGCCTCGATGAAGCCCGGCTCGGTGATCGTGGACATGGCGGTCGAGCAGGGCGGCAACGTCGAGGGTTCGAGGCCGGGCGAGACCGTGCTCTCCCACGGCGTGCGCATCGTCGGCCAGACCAACCTGCCGGCGCTGGTGCCCACCGACTCGAGCGCGCTGTACGCACGCAACCTGATGACCTTCCTCGCGCTGATGCTCGACAACAAGACGGGCCAGTTCACCCTCAACCGCGAGGACGACCTCGTTGCCGGTACGCTGGTGTGCCATGGCGGCGAGCTCGTGCGCCGGTCGTAAACCGTTCAGCCGCAGGACTCCGGGACTCCGCCATGGAAATCGTCGATCCGACCATCATCAACCTGATCATCTTCGTGCTGGCGATCTACGTCGGCTATCACGTCGTGTGGAACGTGACCCCCGCGCTGCACACACCGCTGATGGCGGTGACCAACGCGATCTCGGCGATCGTGATCGTCGGCGCGATGCTCGCCGCGGCGCTGACCGAAACCGGGCTGGGCAAGACGATGGGCGTGCTCGCCTGCGCGCTGGCCGCGGTGAACGTGTTCGGCGGCTTCCTCGTGACCCGCCGGATGCTCGAGATGTTCAAGAAGAAAGAGCCGAAGAAGACGGAGGCTGCGTAAGCCATGAGCCTCAACGTCGTCGTACTGCTGTACCTCGTCGCCTCGGTCTGCTTCATCCAGGCACTCAAGGGTCTGTCCCACCCGACCACCTCGCGTCTGGGCAACGGGTTCGGCATGGTCGGCATGGCGATCGCCATCCTGACCACGATCGCGCTCACCTTCAAGGTGAGCCCGCAGGGCGCGGGTGCCGGAATGCTGTACGTGATCGGCGGCGTGGCCGTGGGCGGCGTGCTGGGCGCGATCATGGCCAAGCGCGTCGAGATGACCAAGATGCCGGAGCTGGTCGCATTCATGCACTCGATGATCGGTCTGGCTGCGGTGTTCATCGCCATCGCCACCGTCGCCGAACCGTGGGCTTTCGGTATCGTCCAGCGCGGCGCACCGGTGCCGATGGCCAACCGCATCGAGCTGTTCATCGGTGCCTTCGTCGGCGCGATCACCTTCTCCGGTTCCGTGATCGCCTTCGGCAAGCTCTCGGGCAAGTACAAGTTCCGTCTGTTCCAGGGCGCGCCGGTCGTGTTCTCCGGGCAGCACCTGCTGAATCTGCTGCTGGCGCTCGCGATGCTCGGCTTCGGCATCGCGTTCATCGTGACCCAGGACTGGACGCCGTTCTGGATCATGCTGGCGATCGCGTTCGTCCTCGGCGTGCTGATCATCATCCCGATCGGCGGCGCCGACATGCCGGTGGTGGTGTCGATGCTCAACAGCTACTCGGGATGGGCGGCGGCAGGCATCGGTTTCTCGCTCAACAACTCGATGCTGATCATCGCCGGCTCGCTGGTGGGCTCCTCGGGCGCGATCCTGTCCTACATCATGTGCAAGGCGATGAACCGGTCGTTCTTCAACGTGATCCTGGGCGGTTTCGGTCAGGACGGCGGCGCGGCGGCAGCCTCCACCGAGCAGCGTTCGGTGAAGAGTGGCAGCGCCGACGACGTTGCCTTCATGCTGTCGAACGCCGACAGCGTGATCATCGTTCCGGGCTACGGTCTGGCGGTCGCTCGCGCGCAGCACGCGGTGAAGGAGATGGCGCAGAAGCTTCAGGCCAAGGGCATCGAGGTGCGCTACGCGATCCATCCGGTCGCCGGCCGCATGCCCGGTCACATGAACGTGCTGCTCGCCGAGGCGGAGGTGCCCTACGATCAGGTCGCCGAGATGGAAGACATCAACAGCGATTTCGGTCAGACCGACGTGGTCATGGTGCTGGGCGCCAACGACGTGGTCAACCCGGCGGCGCTGGTCAAGGGCAGCCCGATCTACGGCATGCCGATCCTCGATGCGTACAAGGCGCGTACGGTGATCGTGAACAAGCGTTCGATGGCTGCGGGCTACGCCGGGCTGGACAACGAGCTGTTCTACATGGACAAGACGATGATGGTGTTCGGCGACGCGAAGAAGGTGGTCGAGGACATCGTCAAGGCGATCGAGTAGCGCCCGTTCGCGCTGCGGCGCTGCACGCCTTGCGTGCACGCCGCATCGGATGTCGGATGCGGGTGCGGCCCGACGTCCCGTCTGTCGCGGTCAGGCGAGAGCCTCAGCGGCGGCGGCGCGGCGGGAGCAGCCACAGCGTCGTGGCGGTGGCCAGCGCGTACCCGACGTACAGCGCTGTGAATGCCCACGCCGGCAGGTCCCAGTACAGGATCGGCGCGAGGTGGCGTTCGACGAAGCCGCGCTCGCTCGCGACGCCGCGCAGCCGGTCCTCCCAGACCGTGAGCGGGCAGAGCCTGCCGGCGACTGCCTGGAGGGCGACGAAGGCGATTGCCGCCAGATGCGACAGCCGGAACCGCGGATCGTGCACCCAGCGCCAGCCGCGCCAGGCGCCAATCCAGATCAGCGGCAGCGCACCGGCAATGAACGTGGCGATCGCCAGGTGCAGGACGAGGATCGCG
>CANGUQ010000362.1 GCA_947456915.1 Betaproteobacteria bacterium | reverse complement strand
CGGTTTGACCTGCGACGGCGACGATTTCATACTGCGTCGGGCGGCGCATCGCGCGCCGGCACGGGCAATCGCGCGCAACGGGGACGCGTCGGCTGCCGAACCGCCCCGCCGGAACGGGCAGCGGCGACCGCGGGTCGCCGTGTCGCTGCGGCGAGACGATACCAGCGCTTCCACCGACTACGGAGCACGCATGAAGTACCGAACGACCGTGCGTCTGGCGCTTGCTGCGGCGCTGTGGGCGGTCTGCGCCGCGGCGAGCGCGCAGAACTGGCCGGCGAAACCGATCAGGCTGATCGTACCGTTCGCCCCCGGCGGTGCCGTCGACATCACCGCACGCACGCTCGCCCAGGCGCTGGCGCCGCGGCTCGGGCAGCCGATCGTGGTCGAGAACCGCGGCGGCGCCGGCGGCAACATCGGCGTCGAGTTCGTCGCGCGCGCAGCACCCGACGGCTACACGCTCGCGATGGCAACTTCGGCGCAGATGGCGATCAACCCGCACATGTATGCGAAGATGCCGTTCGAGGGCCGCGACCTCGTCGGCATCACCCCGGTGGGACAGGCGGTGAACGTGCTGTGCGTGCACCCGTCGATTCCGGCGCGTTCGGTAAAGGAGTTCATCGCGCTCGCGCGCGCCAACCCCGGCAAGCTCACCTACGCCTCGGGCGGCACCGGCGCCTCCGATCACATCGCGGCCGAGCTGTTCATGAGTCTGACCGGTGTGCGGATGACGCACGTGCCGTACAAGGGCGGCGCACCGGCGATGCTCGACCTGCTCGCCGGCAACGTCGATGCAGGCTTCTCGACGATGGCCACGGCGATCGGGCCGATCAGGGCGAACCGCCTGCGCGCGCTCGGCCTCACCTCCACCAGGCGATTCGAGCCGCTGCCGCAGATTCCCACCATCGCCGAAGGCGGCGTGGCCGGCTACGAGGCGATCAGCTGGTACGGGCTGTTCGCCCCGGCCGGCACCGCCGCCGAGATCGTCAATCGCCTGAACCAGGAGACCGTCGCGGTGCTCCAGTCGGAGGATGTGCGCAAGCGGATGCTCGAGTTCGGCGTGCTCGCCACCTCCAGCACGCCCGAGGCGTTCGCCGCCTACATCGCAGCCGATCTGCTGCGCTGGGGCAAGGTGATCCGCGCGAGCGGCATCAAGGCCGAGTGATGGCCAGCTCGCGCCGCGTTTCCGCCCTGCTCGCCGGCTGCGTGGCCGGCGTGCTGCACGCGCTGCCGGGCAGCGCGCCACAGGCCGCAGCCTACCCGATCAAGCCGGTGCGGCTGGTGGTGCCGTTCGCCCCCGGCGGATCCACCGACCTGCTCGCGCGGGTGTTCGGACAGAAGCTGGGCGAGCGGCTCGGGCAGCAGTTCGTCGTCGACAACCGTGCCGGCGCCGGCGGCACGATCGGCACCGAGATCGCGGCGCGTGCCAACCCCGACGGCTACACGCTGGTCGTGGGCACGACGAGCACGCTGGCGATCAACGAGGCCCTCTATCCGAAGCTCGGCTACTCCGTGGCGCGCGATCTCGCACCGATCGTGCTGATCGCGCAGGGTCCGTTCGTGCTGATGGCCACACCCGGCCTGCCGGTGCAATCGCTGAAGGAACTGATCGCCTACGCACGAAGCCGGCCTGGCGCGCTCTCCATCGCGTCCTCGGGCAACGGCACCTCGGTTCACCTCTCGGCGGAGCTGTTCAGGCAGGTCGCGCGGCTGCCCGATCTCGTGCACGTGCCGTTCAAGGGCGGCGGTCCGGCGGGTCTCGCGCTGATGGCCGGCGAGGTGCAGCTGATGATCAACGACCTGCCGCCGGCCATCGGACCGATCCGCGCCGGCAAGCTGCGCGCACTCGCGGTCGCCGATCGCAAGCGCGCCCCGATGCTGCCCGACGTCCCCACCTTCGCCGAGGCCGGTCTGCCGGGCTACGAATCGCTGTCGTGGTTCGGGCTGCTGTCGCGGGCCGGCACGCCGGGGGCGATCGTCACGCGGCTGAACGAGACCGCCGCAGCGATCCTCGACGGCGACCGCGATCTGCGCGATCGCTTTGCCGAACTCGGCGTCGAACCGATCGGCGGGCCGCCCGCGCGTCTGGCCCAGTTCGCGCTGGAGGAGACGCGCAAGTGGCAGGCGGTCGTGAAGAAGGCCGGCATCACGCTCGACGGAGTCAACTGATGAAGATCCTCACTGCAGCCCAGGTCCGGGAATACGAGGAAGAGGGCGCGACGCACCCGATACGGGTGATCAGCGCCGAGCGCGCACGCGCCTGCTTCGACGCACTGGAGCAGGGCGAGGCACGGACGGGCGCCGAATTTCGCGGCGTGCTGCGCACCAAGGCCCACCTCGCGCTGAAGTGGGTCGACGAACTCGTGCACGAGCCCGCCGTGCTCGACGCAGTCGAGGACGTGATCGGACCCGACATCCTGCTGTACAACCTCACCGTGTGGATCAAGAACGCGCACGACGCGTCGTACGTGGGCTGGCACCAGGACGCGACCTACTTTCCGCTCGATCCCGCTGTGCAGGTCACGGCGTGGATCGCGCTTACCGACAGCGTCGAGGAGAACGGCAACGTGAAGTACGTGCCGGGCAGCCACCGCCGCGGCCAGCTGCGCCACGCCGAGGAGCACGGCGGGCACAGCCTGCTCTCCAAGGGCCAGCACATCGTCGAGGCGGTCGATCCGGGCACGGTGCGCAGCATCTCGCTGCAGCCCGGCGAGATGTCGCTGCACCACACCTGGCTCGTGCACTACTCCGAACCGAACCTGTCCGCGCGCCGGCGCATCGGCCTGGGCGTGAGCTACATCCCGGCCCACGTGCGCTGCACCGGCTCGGTGCGGCACACGGCGATGCTCGTGCGCGGCCAGGACGTCCACGGCCACTTCGACCACGAGCCGCGCCCGCGCTTCGACTTCGACCCGGAGGTCGCGCAGTTCCGCCGCGATGCCATCGCGCGCTATGGCCAGGCGCGCGACGAGCAGGTTGCACTCAAGTCGCGGCTGTTCGCCGCGGCCGACTGACACTGGAGACCTCGACGATGTCCGACCTGAAGAATTCCGTGTGCGTGGTCACCGGTGCCTCGACGCCCAACGGGATCGGCAACGCCATCGCGCACACGCTCGCCCGTGCCGGCGCGTCGGTGTATCTGGTTGCCGAGGGCACCGAAGCGCAGCTGCAGCAGGTGCAGCGCGACTGCCGCGGCTATTCGGGCAGCGGACGCATCGAGTACGGGCTGCACGACCTCGCCGTGCCGGGCGCGGCCGAGGCGATGATCGCCCAGGCGCACGCGCTGTTCGGCCGCATCGACGTGCTGGTGAACAACGCGGGCATCCGCGCGCCCTACGATTTCGGTACCTACACGCGCGCGCAGTTCGATCAGGTGGTCGGCGTCAACCTCGCCGCGCCGTTCTTCGCCAGCCAGGCGGTGGTGCCCATCATGCGCAGCCAGGGCGGCGGGCGCATCATCCACATCGCGAGCCAGCTCGGTCACGTCACCTACGCCAGGCGGGCGCTGTACGGGCTGACCAAGGCGGCGCTGATCCATCTGACGAAGTCGATGGCCTACGAACTCGGCCGCGACGGCATCATCGTGAACTCGGTGAGCCCGGGTCCGATCCGCACGCAGCCGCTGATCGACCGGCTGCAGAGCGAGCCGGAAGAAATGGCCAGCCGGATCGAGCGCTATCTCCCCGCGGGGCGACTGGGCGAGCCGCGCGAGATCGCCGACGTCGTGCTGTTCCTCGCCACCACGGACGCGACGTTCCTGCAGGGCGAGGACATCTGCGTCGACGGCGGCTACACCAAGCACTGACGCGCCCCGTCCGGCCACGAACACGCTCCCCCGGCGTCCGGGGGTTGCGATGCATGCGCTGCCCCCTGATGCCGCCGCCGTGCCGCACGCTGCACGCCCGGCGCCCCACCCCGATCGAGAGCACATCCGATGAAACCCGACGACTCCGGCCTGGCGCTTCCCCCACAGCAGGTCAGCCTGGACGTGCTGCTCGAGAAATATGCCAAGGGCGAGGAACGCACGATCGGCGAGGTACGCGCCCGCGTGGCGCGAGCGCTCGCCGCGATCGAGGCCGACCCGGCGCACTGGGAAGCGGTGTTCCTGGAAGCGCTGGAGAACGGCTTCATCCCGGGCGGACGCGTCAATTCCGCCGCTGGCACGGCGCTGCAGGCGACGCTGATCAACTGCTTCGTCCAGCCGGTCGGCGATTCCGTATCGGACACGGTCGACGGCAAGCCCGGCATCTACGTGGCGCTGATGCAGGCCGCCGAGACGATGCGCCGCGGCGGCGGCGTCGGCTACGACTTCTCGTCGATCCGGCCGAAGGGCGCCCACGTGAAGGGGACCGATTCGCAGGCGAGCGGCCCGGTGTCCTACATGCGCGTGTTCGACCGCTCCTGCGAGACGGTCGAATCCGCCGGATCGCGCCGCGGCGCGCAGATGGCGATCCTGCGCTGCGACCATCCGGACATCGAGGACTTCATCCACGCGAAGGACCACGGCGATCTGCGCAACTTCAACGTGAGCGTGGCGGTCACCGATGACTTCATGCGCGCAGTCGAGGCCGACGGCGACTGGCAGCTCGTGCACAAGGCGCGGCCG
>CANGUQ010000361.1 GCA_947456915.1 Betaproteobacteria bacterium | reverse complement strand
CGACGCCGGCGGGCTCGGTGGCAACGGATGGAGGAACCGGGATGTCCATCGCGCTCAGGCCTGGTCGTAGACCACTTCGAGCGATTTCTTCTCCACCACCTCGCGCCCGAGCATGTCGGCGGTGGTGGCTGGCTCGAGCACGAAGTCGCGACCGGTGACATCGCTGCTGAACAGGCCGAGCAGCTGGTCCTGGGTGAGCGGCTTCGGGCGCACCGGCGGCGCCTCGGCGACGTTCTTCGCCAGTTCCTCGAACAGCGGCGCCCACTGCGAGCCGGGGCGGCCGATGATCTCGTAGTTCGCGCTCTTCCTGCGGATGTCCTCGTGCGCGGGGATCGAGGCGAGCACCGGGATGCCGGCCGCCTCGGCGAACGCCTTCGCCTCGCCGGTGCCGTCTTCCTTGTTCACCACCAGGCCCGCCACGCCGACATTGCCGCCGAGCTTGCGGAAGTACTCGACCGCCGAGCACACGTTGTTCGCCACGTACAGCGACTGCAGGTCGTTGCTGCCGACCACGATCACTTTCTGGCACATGTCGCGCGCGATCGGCAGGCCGAAGCCGCCGCAGACGACGTCGCCGAGGAAGTCGAGCAGCACGAAGTCGAAATCCCATTCGTGGAAGCCGAGCTTCTCCAGCAATTCGAAGCCGTGGATGATGCCGCGCCCGCCGCAACCGCGGCCGACCTCGGGGCCGCCCAGTTCCATCGCGAACACGCCGTCGCGCTTGAAGCACACGTCGCCGATCGCGACCTGCTCGCCGGCGAGCTTCCGGCGCGAGGAGGTCTCGATGATCGTCGGACAGGCCTTGCCGCCGAACAGCAGGGACGTGGTGTCGCTCTTCGGATCGCAGCCGATCAGCAGCACGCGCTTGCCCTGCTGCGCCATCATGTAGGAAAGGTTGGCGAGCGTGAAGCTCTTGCCGATGCCGCCCTTGCCGTAGATCGCGATGATCTGCGTGGCCTTGGTGACCGGCCCGGTGACGACGGGATCGGGCTCGACCGCAGCCTCCGCGCGCAGCGCGCTCTTCATCGAGAACTGAATCACCGATGCGGCGGGTGTGGTGGGTGGGCTCATGCCGCTTTCCTCCAGTCGAGAATCATCTTCAGGCAGGCGGCATCGCCGAATGCCGTGCGGTAGGCCCGTTCGGCGTGTGCCGCAGGCTCTCGGTGCGTGATCAGCTGATCGAGCGCGAGCGCACCGCTGTCGATCAGTGCATTGACGGCCGCGAGGTCGCGCGGCTTCCACTCGGCAGCGACGCGAATGCGCGCCTCGCGCATGAACGCGGGCGCGAACGCGAACTGCAGCGGCGCGCTGTAGAAGCCGGCGAGCACGATCTCGCCGCCGGGGGCGAGCCGACCGATCAGCGTGTCGAGCAGCCTTGCATCACCGCTCGCGTCGTAGATCGCGCGGTAGTCGCGCCGCGGATCGTCCTGCGGATCGATCACCGTATAGCCGCGCGCGCCCGAGGCGCGCTGCGCACGGGTCTCCCACACCACCGGCGGCGCTGCGCCCATGGCCACCGTGATGCGCGCGAGCAGGCGGCCGAGCACGCCGTGGCCGATGATCAGTTCGGGCGCGCGCGCGCCCTCGGCCGAGAGCGCGTGCTGCGCGGTCGCCGCCAGCGCGAGCAGCACTGCGTGCTCGCCCAGCTGCTCGGCCACCGGCGTCACGCGCGCACCGTTCACCACCAGCGTCGAAGCTGCGCCACCGAACAGGCCGCGCACCTCGCCGAAGCAGCGCGCGCCGGGCACGAACACGCGCTCTCCCACGCGGTGCCCCGAATGCGCACCCGCCTCGCGAATGCGGCCGACCGATTCGTAGCCGGGCACCAGCGGATACCCCAGGCCCGGGAACTGCGGCATCTGCCCGAGCCAGAGCAGACGCTCGGTGCCGGTGCTGATGCCGCTCCACTCGATGTCGACCACCACATCGTCGGCCGCCGGCTCGCTCAGCGCGAGCTCGCTCAGGGCGAGCTGCTGCGGCTGTTCGAGCACTACCGCGAGCGCTTTCACGCGCTCGTCTCCCCGGTAGATGTCGGCTTCTTCGCTGCCACGGCCTTGCCCCTCATTTTTCGACTCAACCCCCAACTGTCAGATTACTCTTACTACTAGCAATGTCAAGATTTATTTACAGTTCGTCCCCTCGCTGCAGCTCATCCGATCAGCGCCGGGCGGGCTGGACGACCAGCACGCCGGTCTGCAGCGGACTGGGCGTGGGCACCACCCGCAGCGGCCCGAACCCGGCGGCGGTGAGCAGGCGCTGGAAGTCCTGCGGTGCACGCGCCCGGCCCCGCCCCATCGCCATCAGGTAGAAGCCGAAGTACGCCGCACCCATCGGCTCGGCACCACTCGCTTCGGCCATCGGCTCGGCAATCAGCAGCGTCCCGGCCGGCGGCAGCGCGCGGTGCACGGCGCGCAGCAGTTCGACCACGGTCTCGTCCGGGTGATCGAACAGCACACGCACCAGCGTCACCAGGTCGGCTCCGGCGGGGAGCGCATCGCGGCGGAAGTCGCCGCCGAAGGCCTGCGCCCGCACGCCCAGTCCCGCCTGCGCGAAACGGCGCGTCGCCCGCTGCGCCACCGCCGGCAGGTCGAACAGCGCGAGTTCGAGACGCGGTGCCGCCTGGGCGGCGGCACAGACGAAGCTGCCGTCGCCGCCGCCGACGTCGAGCAGCCGCCGGTGCCGCTTCAGCGGATAGGCGGCGAGCACTTCGCGCGTGACCAGCGGTTGCGAAGCGGCCATCAGTTCGGAGTAGTCGGCGACCTGCTCGGCGCCGAGCGCGGCTGCATCCGGATTGCCGGCATAGGCCCAGTAGCGGCTCAGTTCGGTCTCGCGCTCGCCCCGGCGCTCGCCGCGCAGCAGCGCGACCGGGTCGCGCAGGTCCGCGTACAGCAGTGCGTGATGCTCGATCATCTTCACCACGCCGGGGTTGCCCACCAGCGCGGCGCCGAGCATGCCCAGCCCGTAACGCGCGTCGCTGCGCTGCTCGAGCAGCCGCAGCGACACGGCCGCCGCGAGCAGCCGCTGCATGGCGTCGAGCGTGAGGCCGTTGCGCGCGGCGAGCGTGGCGGCATCGAGCGGAGCGGCCTGCAACTGTTCGAACAGGCGCAACCGCACGCACGCAAGCAGCACCTGCGAGTAGACGAAGCCTGCGCACAGATCGAACAGCTCGCGCGCGCGCCGGCGCGCGATCGGGCGCGTGAGCGGGAACGCGTTCGCCCACCGCTGGAAGCGTTCGCTCGCCACCAGCCGGTCACGGGTGGTGAGCCAGCGGTCGAACCAGCGGTGGCGCCAGGTCAATGCAGTGTCCATGGATGCGGCCCGATGGCGTGCGGCTGTGCGGGGAATCGGCTCGGCACTCGGCGCGACGGGATCCGTTCAGGGCACAGGCACTGCGACACGGTGACTGGCTCGTCGCGTCGGCTCAGCCGCCGCGCGTGCTGCCTCTGCCGCGTCGTCGTGCCGGCAGCCGCCGCTCAGGCGGCCCGCTGCGCGAGCTGTGGCGGCAGGAAGCGCTGTGCTTCCATCTGGATCACCGCCTTCAGGCCCGCCGCGCCGGAACACGGCGGAATCGAGTCCAGCCCTTCGGCGATCAACCGGTCGAGGTGCGCCACCGCGCCTGCCACCCCCATCTGCTCGACCGCACTGGGTCGTCCGAGCCGCTTGTCCTGTCCGATCGGCTTGCCCAGCTCCGCCTCGGTCGAGGTGACGTCGCGGATGTCGTCGGCGACCTGGAACGCTTCGCCCAGCCGCTCGCCGAGCATCCGCCACGGCGCCGCTTCCTCGCCGGCTGCCTCGGCGCCGGCCATCGTGGCCGCGCCGAACAGCGCCCCGGTCTTCGCGCGCTGGTATTCGGCGAGCCCCACGTGCGATTCGCACTCCCACGCCTGGCCGGCGACGATGCCCGACGGCATCCCGACCGAGCGGCCGACGATGCTCATCAGCGGCACCAGCCGGCGCGGCGCCGCGGCGCAGCCGCGCGCGAGTGTCTGGAATGCGAGCACGATCAGCGCATCGCCGGCGAGGACCGCCAGCCGCTCGCCGAAGGCGCGATGCACCGACGGCTTGCCGCGACGCGTCGGTGCGTCGTCGAAGCACGGCAGATCGTCGTGCACCAGCGACGCGCAGTGCAGCAGCTCGATCGCCGAGGCCGCCGAATCGGCGATCTCCGGATTGTCCTCGCCGCAGGCGCAAGCCACCGCCAGCGTGAGCCGCGGCCGGATGCGTGCGCCACCGGGAAACACCGAGTAGCGGATCGCCGCCGCCAGCCGCGGCGGACAACCCGGCTCCTGCGTCTGCGCCACCGCCACCGCCAGCGACTGCTCGATGGCGCACGACAGCGCCTGCTCGATTCGGGTCAACGCGTCCATCTCGGCTCCTCCGCACTGGGGCGATCGCTGTCGGGCGAGCGCAGACCGGTGCCGACACTGTGGCCGGCGATGCGGACGCCTGGCAGCGGCAAACGCCGCATCGGCCAGTTGTCAGCTCGTCCTGTCACTGCAAGTGTCAGCGCTTGTGGACACTCTAGAGGTGTTGCGGCGCGCTCGTCAACCGTTCTCTGCGACCACCCGCGATCGGCCGGGCGCGCAGCGACGATCCCCGCCGCGCCGGCGTTCAGTG
>CANGUQ010000360.1 GCA_947456915.1 Betaproteobacteria bacterium | reverse complement strand
TCGGTGGCGCGAACGAACGCAGCGCGGATCGCGCGCAGGTCGTCGAAAGAGGCTGCCCGCGGCACGTGCCAGCCCTCGGCCATCGGCAGCGCCGAGGGCGCGACCGTCGGCCACGGATCGGCGTGCGGTGGCAGCGCGGCGCGGCCTTCCCACGGCCGCTCGCTCGACGCCTTGCGCCCCGCGTGCGCGAGCTGCAAGCCGATCGCGATGTCCGAGTGATCGCGGCAGAAGCGCATCACTCGTGCGAAGGCCGTTGCATTCGCGTCGCTGTAGAGCCCGCTGCAGCCGTGGGTGATGCGGCCGTCGCGCGTCACGTGGGTGGCTTCGACCACCAGCAGCCCAGCGCCCGACAGCGCGAGGCTGCCCAGGTGCATCAGGTGCCAGTCGGTCATCGTCCCGTCCTGTGCGCTGTACTGGCACATCGGCGAGATCTGGATCCGATTCGACAGCGCAAGACTGCGCAACTGCAACGGCGAGAACAGTGCACTCATCAGGTCAACTCCCGAAATAGCCCAGCAGCCACCACCAGAAGTAGTTCAGCGGCCACAGCAGCAGCACGGTGAGTGCCGCCTGGATCAGGAACACGCGCGCGGCGTGCCGCGGCGCCACGCCCGCAGCGTACAGCCCGACGATCACCGGCGGCACCTGGTAGGGCAGCAGGATCGTCGAGAAGCCGATGGCGAAGGTGAGCAGGATCGTCTTCACGTTCCATCCGGTGGCCGCTGCCAGTTCGCCGGCGAGCGGGCCGAGCAGCGCCGGCTGTCCCGGGCTGGTGGCGAACATCGCGGTGACCGTCGACAGCATCGACATCAGGTGGAAGTTGACGAAATCGTTGTCCGCCGCGAGCCCGACCAGCGCTGGCAGCCCGGCGAACAGCGTGGTCGACAGCTCCGCTGCGTTGATCATCGCGCCCACGCCCAGTACCGCGCCGATGTAGAAGAACGGTCCGAGCTTCACCCGCTCGTTGAACTCGTGGATGTTGATCAGCCCGACGCGCGGCAGCAGACAGGCCAGACCAGCGCCGAGTCCGATCCAGCCCGGCCGCAGGTGGTGGATGAAGTCGGTCGCCCACAGCGCGAGCGCACCGCCGAGGATGGCCGCCATCCGCCACTGCGCTGCGGACATCGGCGGCAGCGAGTCCGGGCCCTGCCTCGCCGTCACCGGCTCGGCGAACATCTTCTCCAGCAGCCAGAGCGTGAGGATCGCCTTCGCCAGCGCCTGCACCGGGAAATGCAGCTTCAGGTACTCGAGGTACAGGATCTGCACACCGTACAGCGACTCGGCCGAGCCGGCCAGGACCAGATTCGGGATGTTCGCCGGCAGGATCGCCGCGCCGATCTGGAAGCTGCCGAGCAGCATCGCCAGCATGATGCCGATGAAGCCACGGCCGCCGGGAGCGAGCCCGAGCCGATCGCAGAAGGCGAGCAGGATCGGGATCATCAGCAGGATGCGCGCGACGGTCGCCGGCATCACGAAGCACAGCACGGTGGTCACCAGCATCGTGCCGATCAGCGCCTGCCGGTAGCTGCCGCTGAATGCGCCGAGCAGACGCGAGGCGAGGCGCAGCCCGAGGCCCGACGCACGCACCGCCTCGGCCATGATCAGGCCGCCGAACACCAGCCACAGCGTGCTGGTGGTGAAGCCGGAGAACACCACCTCCGGGGGCACCACGGCGGTGATCGCGGCGATGAACAGGAAGGCGAGGGCGACCAGGTACTCGGGCAGCGCCGCGCACGCCCACAGCCCGACCGCGAACACCACCAGTGCGGTGGCCTTCAGCGTCGTCGACTGCACCGGATCGGCCGCCGGCCACAGGAACAGCGTCAATGCGCACAGTGCGACCAGCACCGACAGCGCCTGGGAAACTCGATGCATCCGGTCTCGATCGGGCAAGCGCCGGACCGCGCGTGGCGCGACCGGCAAGAGGCAGGTGCAGGCTACCGCACGGCAACAGCGCGCACAACCCGAGCGCGCGGGGCGGGCGGCGTCGGCGAGACCGTTATACTCCGCGGCTGCACGGTCGGCGTGCGGTCTGGTCGGCCGCGGTGCGGTGCAGGCGGGTCTTCCGCCGCCGGCCTGCAGCAGCCGTCAACCCGGTCCGCGCGACCGTCCTGCCGTTCGCAGCCTTCGCCCGCCTGCCGGTCCGCCCGACTCAGCCCATCCGCGAGGAATCCCGATGAGTGCCACCCCACTGCTGACCGGCGTGCTTGCGCCGGTGATCACGCCGTTTCACGCCGACCTGTCGCCCGACGTCGAGCGCTACGTCAGGCACTGCAAGTGGCTGCTTGCCAATGGCTGCAGCGGTCTCGCGATCTTCGGCACCAACAGCGAGGCGAATTCGCTGTCGCTGTCCGAGCGCAAGATGCTGCTCGAAGCGCTGCTGGCGGCAGGCGTGCCCGCCTCGAAGCTGATGCCGGGCACGGGGTGCTGCGCGCTGACCGACTCGGTCGAACTCACCCGCTTTGCGGTCGAGCGTGGCGTGGCCGGCGCACTGATGCTGCCACCGTTCTTCTACAAGGGCGTGAGCGACGAGGGGCTCTACCGCAATTTCGCCGAGATCGCGCAGCGCGTCGGCGATGCCCGGCTCAAGATCTACCTGTATCACATCCCGCCGATGACCGCGGTGCCGTTCAGCCTCGGGCTGGTCGAGCGCCTGCTCAGGGATCTGCCGGGTACCGTCGTCGGCATGAAGGACAGCGGCGGCGACTGGAAGAACATGGAGGCGATGCTCAAGGCGTTCCCCGGCTTCCAGTTCTTCCCCGGCAGCGAGGAGTTCCTGCTGCCCGCGATGCGCCTGGGCGCTGTCGGCACGATCACCGCCACCGCGAACATCGGGCCGGCGGCCATCGACGCGCTGTTTCGCAACTGGCAGAGCCCCGAGGCCGACGCGATGCAGGCGCAGATCACCGATTTCCGGCGGGCGATCACCCGGTTCCCGCAGATTCCGGCGCTCAAGTACACGACGGCGATCTACACCGATCACCCGCAGTGGGCGATGACGCGCCCGCCGCTCACCCCGATCGCCGGCGAGCAGGGGCAGGCGCTCGCTGCCGAACTGAAGCGCCGCGGCTTCGACATGCCCGGCATCCGCGGCTGAGTCGCGCGTTTCCCGGGGCTGGCGCGCCGGCCCCGCTTCAACCGACAGGAGAACTCCACATGGCGGCACTGACGTTGCAGCAGGCGAGCATCATCGTCGACAAGGCGATCGAGAAGGCACGCGAGATGAAGATCCCGGCGCTGGGCGTGATCGTGCTCGACGCAGCCGGCCACACCGTCGCCTACAAGCGCGAGGACGGGGCGAGCATGTTCCGCGAGGACATCGCCCGCGGCAAGGCGTGGGGTGCGGTCGCGATGGGCTGCTCGAGCCGCGCGCTCGCCAAGCGCGCGCAGAGCAACCCCAACTTCATGATCACGCTGGCGGCGACCGCGGGCGGAAAGTTCCTGCCGCAGATGGGCGGGGTGCTGATCCGCGACGCCTCGGGCGCGATCATCGGCTCGGCCGGTGCGAGCGGTGCGTCCGGCGATCAGGACGAGGCGTGCTGCGTGTACGGCATCGAACAGGCGGGGCTGCGCGCCGACGCCGCGGAGTGAGCGGCGGCGACGGGCGGGGGCGTTTCCCCGGCCCCGTCGCGGATGCGCAGAGGCGCCGACGCAGGCGCGGGCGCGCGGACTCCAGTCGGCTCAGTCGATCCGGATCACCGCGTCCTGCACCAGCTTCGCATAACTCGCCAGTTCCTCCTTGATGAAGGCGCGGAACTGCTCCGGCGTGTTGCCGATGATCTCGGCGCCTTCGGCCTGCAGCCGGTCGCGCGTCTCCGGGTGCTTCAGTGCCCTGACGATCTCGGCATGAACGCGCAGCACGGTCTCGCGCGAGGTCTTCGCCGACATCAGCGCGCCGAACCACGAACCGATCGCGTACTGCGGGAGTCCGCCAGCCTCGGCGATGGTTGGCAGCTCGGGCACGGCCAGTGCGCGCCTGGACGTGGTCACCGCCAGCGCTCGCAGTCTGCCCGCCTTCACGTGCGGCATCGCCGCCACCAGCGGCGCGAACATCGCCTGCACCTCACCGCCGATCAGCGCGGTGAGCGCGGGTCCCGCACCCTTGTACGGGACGTGCAGCATCTGCACGCCCGCCTGGCGGGCGAGCATCTCGCCTGCGAGGTGACTGGGCGCTCCGGCGCCCGCCGACGGATAGCTGATCTCGTTCGGCCGCGCGCGCGCCAGCGCGATCAGTTCCTTCACCGTGGTCGCCGGTGACTTCGCGTTCACCACCAGGATGTTCGGCACTTCGGCCACCAGCGACACCGGGGCAAGATCGCGCAACGTGTCGTAGGGAAGGTTGCGGTACAGGGCCGGGGCGATCGCGACGCTGGTCGACTGCGCGAGCAGAATGGTGTGACCGTCGGGCGCGGACTTGGCGGTGAGATCGGCGGCGATCGTGCCGGCTGCACCGGAGCGGTTGTCGATCACCACCGTCTGGCCGAGCTGGTCGCCCAGACGCTGGCCGAGGAAGCGACCGATGGTGTCGGCGCCCCCGCCCGGGGCCGCGGGGATGATCATGCGCAGCGGGCGCGTCGGCCAGTTCGGCTGCGCACACGCGACGATGGGCAGCAGTGCG
>CANGUQ010000359.1 GCA_947456915.1 Betaproteobacteria bacterium | reverse complement strand
CGCTAGGGCCGCCGGACCGCGGCCGCGGGCGCCGTCGGCGGTGCCGCGAACGACGCGACACCGCGCGCGGCGTGGCGCAGTCAGGCCGCCAGTACCCCGCAGCCCCCCTTGCGCTACAGGTCCTCGATCGTGACCGGAAACAGCGGTGCCAGTTCGTCGACCTGCATCACGTGATAGACGCTGAAGCGGTAGGCCGTTCCGGTCTGCACTTCGGGGGGCGTGATCGGGAAGGCGACGTTGCCGGCGGTGGACAGCCGTCCGGGAAAGCCGTGGTGCAGCAGGTACTGCTTGAGCACGGTGGTCGCCGCCTTCGCCAGATCGGGCGTGTCGGCGATCACCTCGCCGAGGATGAACACCTCGCGCGGCATGTGCTCCGGCGGCTGCGGCCAGAGCACCACACCGTCGATGCCGTACACGCGGAACCACATCCGGTACTCGCCGGCGACGATACCGCGCACCACCTGCTCGACCTCGGCAAGGATGGTCTGGATGCGCTCGATCACCCGCGGATCGGCACTCCCGGCGAGCAGCAGCGCGCGCTCGCCCACCCGCGTCGCACCCTCGATCTTCACCGACGCACGCGCGGCCGGCACCCACTGCGCGCCTTCGACGCGGCAGCGGTGCTCGTCCAGCGCGATGTAGCGCGCCTGCTCGACGTGCAGGGTGCCCTCGGGTTCGCTCACGGTGTACGGATCGGACTGCTCGTACAGGCTGTGCGCAGCCACGGACAGCGGCGTGGCGTGGCGGCTCGCGTTCATGCTCTCCATCGTGAAGCCGTCGTCGTCGAGCGTTCCCAGCGCCGAATCACGCCCGCCGGGCATGCAGGCGATCGAGCAGCACTCGATGATCTTCGCCATGTGCATCGCGGCCCCCATCGGATAGCCGAGCGCCGCGGGAATCGAGGAGAACACCGCGGTGTCGCAGGCGCGCCCGGCGATCACCACGTCGGCGCCGGCGCGCAGCGCGCGCTGAAACGCCTCGACCCCCATCTGGCCGACGATGTGCGCCGCGCCGTCGACCTCGGCCTCGGTCAGCGGGTCGATCGCGCCGATCGGGGTCACTTCGTTGCGGCGGATCGCCGCCTTGATCAGTTCACGCGGCATGTCGGCGCTGATCGAGGCGAGGCGAAAGTGCAGCCCCTTCTCGCGTGCGACGGCGCGCACCAGTTCGAGCGTGTGCTCCAGATGCGGCTTCGCGCCGCCGGTGCCGGCCGACCCGATGATCAGCGGTACGTCGAGCGCACGCGCGCCCTCGAGCAGCAGCCCCAGATCGCGCCGCGCGATCGTGTCCGACGGGGCCATCCTCCCGCTGCCCAGATAGTTCGGCCCCGGATCGACCGACCCCATGTCGGCGCCGATCGAATGCGGCGCGCGCTTGAGCCCTTCGCGAAACGCCGGCTCGAGCACGCCATTGCCCAGTTGCCCGGACGCGGAAAGGGCGCGAAACGGCGCACGCCTGCCGCCCTGGATCAGTTGGGCGCGCAGCCGTTCGAGATGGTCGGGACGCGTACTCATCACACCTCCAGTGCGAGCAGCGGGCCGTGCTGCTGCGCGCCGTAGACATCACGATCGCCGGGGTCGCCGGCGATGATCCTGCGCGCGAGCACGATCTTGATCGCCAGCGCCGGCGCATAGGGGATCACCTGCACCTGCTCGCCAGGCAACCCGTACAGCGGCGCGATCGCCTCGCGCGCGAGCGCCGGCGCGGCGAGCGCGCGCTGGAACTGAGCCTCGGTCTCGAACATCAGGTCGAGCGACAGCGTCGTCGGACCGGCATTCTTGCTGCGGATCACCCGCGCACAATCGATCAGTTTCATCGCTCCTCCGGCGGCTTTACCGCACTGAACATTCGCAACAGCAGCAGATCGTAGCCGATCTTGAGCACGCCGCCGACCACCAGCGGCCAGCCGAAGCTCGACAGCCCCAGCATCCAGCCGGCGATCGCCGGGCTCACGCCGCTGGCGAAGGTTCGCGGGACCGCGGTGAAGCTCGCCGCCGCCGCCCGCTCGTGCGGCGGCACTACCGCCATCACGTAGGAGGTGCGCGCCGGCACGTCCATGCTCGACATCGAGTAGCGCAGCAGCAGCGTGAGGATCGCCAGTTCCAGCGTCGGCATGAACGGGGTGATCACCAGGAACACGTTCGCCGGCAGATGGGTGAACACCATCGTGTTCACCAGACCGATGCGGCGCGCCACCCGGGACGAGACCAGATACGACCCGGCCGCGAGCAGCCCGGCGACGAAGAAGATCTGCCCGGCCAGTGCCGGGCTGAGGTCGAACCGCTGGTACAGCCACAGCGCGACCAGCGACTGCACCGCGAAGCCGCCGCCGAACTGATCGACGCTGAACACGGCGGCGAGCTTCCACACGATCGAGCGCGACTCCACCAGCGGCGCTGCCGGCGCGTGCCCCGGCGGCTCCACCCGCGGCGTCAGCGTCCAGTACACCGAGAGCGTGACCAGACCGAACACGCCGTAGAGCACGAACATCAGCTTGAGCGCGATCACTGGCTCGACCCCCGCGTGCACCGACAGCCATTGCGGCACGCCGGCAGCGAGCGCGCCGAACGCGCCGGCGAGCGAACCGAGCAGGCTGTAGCGCGCGAATACCGCCGTGCGGTTGCGGTCGCTGACGGTCTGCGTGACCATCGACTGCTCGAGCGGACCGAACAGGCTGGCGTCGCCCGAGGTCGGATTGAGTGTACCGATCAGCGCGATCAGCAGCAGCGGGACGAACGCATCGGGCAGCGGGAAGGCGAAGCCGCTGAGCGCCATCAGCGCCGCCACCACGCGCAGCAGACGGCGCTGAGCGAAGCGGTGCGCGATCAGGCCCAGCCCGAGTACCATCGCCCCCGAGCCCACCAGCGTCGCGGCGGCAATCACGCCCACCTGGAAGGGCGTGAACTCAAGCGCCATCAGATACACGGGCAGCAGCAGGCTCACGTAGCCGTCGCCGAAGCCGCGCAGCGCGCGCATCAGCAGCAGCTTGCGCAGATCGGCGCCCGCCTCGGGAGGCAGCAGCCGCCACGGGCGCCCGTCCTCGCTCATCGTGCCTCGTCCGCGCACGCCGGCGCGCCTCGCCGCTCGGCCAGTTGCGCTACTCTAGACGTCGTGTTCACCATCTCAGTGTACGACGTTCGCTGAACGCGCCCTGCCTCGAGGAGACCCGACGATGATCGACCTGTACACCTGGCCCACGCCCAACGGGCACAAGATCCACATCGCCCTGGAAGAGATGGGGCTGCCGTACACGGTGCACGGGGTGAACATCCGCACCGGCGAACAGTTCAGGCCGGAGTTCCTCGCGATCAGTCCGAACAACCGCATCCCGGCCATGATCGATTCCGACGGCCCGGACGGCAAGCCGATCTCGCTGTTCGAATCCGGCGCGATGCTGATCTACCTCGCGAGCAAGACCGGCAAGCTGATGCCGGCCAGCGATCGCGACCGCTACACGATGCTGCAGTGGCTGATGTGGCAGATGGGGGGCGTCGGACCGATGTTCGGTCAGGCCAACCACTTCCGCGCCTACGCCAAGGAGCCGCAGCCCTACCCGATCGAGCGCTACACCAGCGAGTCGAACCGCCTGTGCCGGGTGCTCGACAAGCGACTGGCCGAGGTCCCCTTCGTGGCAGGCGAGTACTCGATCGCCGACATCGCGATCTTCCCGTGGATGCGCGGCTCCGAGAAGCGCGGCGTGAATCTCGCCGACTATCCGAACATCACCCGCTGGTTCGACGCGATCAATGCGCGCCCGGCCGTACAGCGCGCGCTGAAGGTCCTCGCCGACGTCGGCACGCCGCCGCCGATCGACGACAAGCAGCGCGACATCATGTTCGGCAAGGCGCAGTTCACGCCGCGCTGAGTGGCCGTGGCGCCGGTCACGGGCCCGGGCGTGCCGCGATCGCCGGTCGACGGCGACCCGGCACGGCGGCGGCTGATCGCGGCAGTACCGGCTGCGGCAGCCCTGCGCGGCCCGCTCGCTGCCGCCGGCATTTCCATGCTGCCCGCAGCGCACGCGCAGACGCCGCAGCGCGCACCCACGCCGCCGCAGCCGGAAGGCCCGTTCTATCCGCGCGAGCTGCCGCTCGACCACGACAACGACCTCACCCGCGTCTCCGGCCACGGCGCGCGCGCGCGCGGCGAGATCACCGATCTTGCGGGCGTGGTCCTCGACGTCGGGGGCAGGCCCCTCACCGGCGTGCAGGTCGAGATCTGGCAGGTCAACGCATTCGGTCGCTATCACCACCCTGCCGACAGCCGTGACCGGCCGCTCGACCCGGGGTTCCAGGGCTACGGGCAGACCGTCACCGACGCGCAGGGCCGCTATCGCTTTCGCACGATCCAGCCGGTCGCCTACACGGGCCGTGCGCCGCACATCCACGTGCTGCTGTCGGGGCGCGGCTTTCGCCGGCTCGCCACCCAGCTCTACGTGGCCGGCGCGCCGGAGAATGCGCGCGACTTCCTGCTCGGTCGCATCGGCGAGCGCGCGCTGCGCGACTCGCTGGTCGTCGCCTTCGAGCCGCGGGTCTCCGGCGACGGGGTGGCGTCGCGCGCCGCGTACTTCGAGATCGTGCTGGCGCAGGACGGGCGCGCCGCGCTGTTCGAGTCCGGCCGGCGCCGCCCGGCGT
>CANGUQ010000358.1 GCA_947456915.1 Betaproteobacteria bacterium | reverse complement strand
GCGATCTGATCGAGGACCACGCGCAGAGCGGCGCCCCCCTGCCGCGAGGCGCGGCGCGGGTGCACGCAGCGCCCGG
The DNA here is from genome assembly GCA_947456915.1 of Betaproteobacteria bacterium. GTDB lineage: Bacteria > Pseudomonadota > Gammaproteobacteria > Burkholderiales > CAIKXV01 > CAIKXV01. The sequence continues at coordinate 4,560 of CANGUQ010000358.1, read as the reverse complement.
ACGCGTTCGGCGCCGTCGATCGATTCCTCAACGGGCGCTATGCTGTACCTGTTGAGCCGGGAGCGTTGCGGGTGCAGTGCCGGACGTGACGCTCAAGCCGCGCGATCGCGCCTGCACGGAGCAGGAGTGGGCCGACATCACGCTTCGCGACGGGCTGCGCGACACGCGCGGCGCGTCCGGCTGTGCAGGCAGGCTCGCGGTCGGTCCGCAGGCCGGTCGCAGGACAATGGAGAACGGACCGATGGACACGCTCGACCTGACCGGCACCGCCCGCGCACGCGAACAGGCAGTCGCGCGAATGCTCGCCTGCGTGCGTGGTATCGAGCAGCGCGAAGGGGTGTCGCGCGCTTCGCTGGAGAAGATCAAGCAGGCGCTGATCGAGCTGTCGCGCCGCACCGAGCTGTTTCCCGAGGCGCATTTTCCGCCCCCGACCGCCGGCGAGGACGCGACGCTGTACGGGCTGTCGGTCGACGCCGACAACCGCCATGCGCTCTACGTCTACCGGCCCGCACCGGGCAAGCAGACGCCGCCGCACAACCACACCACCTGGGCGATCGTCGTCGGCATCCACGGCGAGGAACCCACGCGCGTGTACGAGCGCGTCACCGAGGATCGCGCGACCGGGCGGGCGACGTTGCGCGTGCGCGACGAGTTCGTGGTCGGTCCGCACACCGGAGCGGCGTACATGCCCGACGACGTGCACGCCATCCACATCGCGGGCGAGCGCGCGATCATGCACCTGCACCTCTACGGACGCAGCCTGCTCGACCTGCCCGAGCGGGTCAACTTCGATCTGGCGCGAGGCACGTTCTCGCGGCCAGCCGGCAGGCCCGTCGTGCTGAAACCGGTTGCCGCTTGATCCGCGCCTCGTCCCTGTGGCAGTCGCCGCCGCCGCGGGCGGCGGCACACATCGTCGCGGTGATCGGCGTGGGACTCGTGCTCGACGCGTGGCTGGGCTGGCCCGGTCAGCATGCGGCGACGTTGTGGGCGTGCGCGGTCTGGGGGTGGCTGTTTCGCGCAGGCGGGCCGGCCGAGCGACGCTCGCTCGTGCTGTGCACGCTGATTGCCGGCGGCGGCGAGGTCGTGCTGTCGCTCGTCTGGGGCCTGTACGACTACCAGTTCGGCAATCTGCCGCTGTTCGTTCCGCCGGGGCATGCGCTGCTGATGACGCTGGGCATCCTGGTCGCGCACAGGGTGCCCGCGCGCGCGACGGTCGCGGCGGTGCTGATCGGCGGCGCGCTATACGCCGGACACGCGGCATGGAGCGACACCGACCGGCTGGGCGCCTGCCTGTTCGTCCTCTATGCCGCCTGTGTGGCTTTCGGCCGCGATCGCACGCTGTACTCGGTGATGTTCGTGCTGGCGCTGATCATGGAACTCCACGGCACCGCGCTCGCCAACTGGACGTGGGCGCCGGTCGTGCCGGGCCTCGGGCTGTCGGCGGCCAATCCTCCGTTCGCCGCCGGCGCCTTCTACGCGCTGCTCGACCTGCTGGTGCTGGCGAGCGTGGCGGCGCTGGCCTCGCTGCGCCCGGCACCGGTCACTCCACCTTCGCCCCCGAGTCCCTGATCGCGCGGAGGTAGCGCGCGAGCTCCTTCTGCAGATACGCGCCGAACTCCTCGGGCGAGGTGTGCACCGGTCCGCCGCCGGATTCGATCAGGCGTTCGCGGAAATCGCGTGCAGCGACGATCTTCGCCACTTCGGTGTTGAGCCGCAGCACGATCTCGCGCGGTGTGCCCGCCGGCACCAGCAGTCCCGTCCACGATGCCACTTCCAGGTCGCCGGGACCCTTCTGCTCGATCACGGTCTGCACGTCCGGCAGTTGCGCGATGCGGTTGCGTCCGAGCACCGTGATCGCGCGCAGCCTGCCGGCGCGGATGTGCGCAAGCGGCGTGATGATGTCGCTGAACATGATCGGTACCTGCCCGCTCAGCAGATCGGCCATCGCCGGGGCGGCGCCCTTGTACGGCACGTGCACCAGGTCGGTCCCGGTCTGCGCGCGGAACATCTCGGCGGTCAGGTGCGCTGAACTGCCCGGGCCGGCCGAAGCGTAGTTGAGCTGCCCCGGACGCTTCTTCGCCAGCGCGACCAGCTCGCCGATCGATCTGACCGGCAGCGACGGATGCACGATGACGATCGTCGGCGCGAGATTGATCAGCGTCACCGGCGCGAAATCGCGGATCGGATCGTAGGGCAGCCTGCTGAACATTCCCGGGTTGATCGACAGCGTGGTGGTGTTTCCCTGAAACAGCGTGTATCCGTCGGGCGCGGCGCGCGCAGCCGCTTCCGCGCCGATCTGTCCCGACGCACCCGCACGGTTCTCCACCACCACGGGCTGGCCCAGCTGGTCGGACAGGCGCTGTGCGGTCAGGCGACCGATCACGTCGGCGCCACCGCCGGGCGGCCACGGAATGATCCAGCGCAGCGGCTTCGTCGGCCAGGCGCCCGGGGCCGGCGTCTGCGCGAGCAGCGGGCAGGGCAGGACAGCGAGCGCCGCCAGCAGCAGGGCCGCGCGCGACGGCGGGATCGCGCACGAGCGGGGAGCGCAAGGCGCAGGCACCGGATGCGCCGACGGATACGCCGACACACTCGCAGACACGCTCGCAGACAGATTCGACAACGGCGACATCGGCACCCGTCCTACGCGTTGAGGGCACGGCAGTGTGCGCCCGTGCGCACGCTGGCGACAAGCGCGTGCGCGCGGTAGAGTTGCAGCCGACGGGCGGATCATCGCGAGCAGAATGGTTGTCGGGCGCGGCACTGCAGGCAGCATCGCGGCGATGCTGTTGCGATCCGGCCCCCGGGGGTGCCTGCGATCGGTGACAGCGGTGACAGCGGGCCGGCAGACGCGGACGGGACACGAAGCCCGCCGCCACCAGAGGAGGACGGCAGAGCGATGGCAAATGCAACCCCCCCCGCGGCCCACGCCGCGATCGCCGGCGAGCAGGCGCAAGCGCTGCATCGGGACGCGTTCGTGCTCGACGGTCTGACCCCGGTCTACGTGCTCGACGAGCCGTACACCGAGGGCATGCGCGCCGGTGGCATCGATGCGGGCTTTCTGAGCATCGCCTCCGAGGCGACCTGGGATTTCACGCTCGCGCGCATCGAATCGTGTCTGACCAAGATCGAGCGCAATCCACTGTTGCTGCTGGCCACGTGCGCGGAAGACATGCGGCGCGCCCGGCGCGAGGGCAAGATCGCGCTGATGATGGTCACGCAGAGCGCGGAGATGATCGGCGATCAGCTCAATCGCCTCGGCATCCTCTACCGCCTCGGGCTGCGCGTGCTCGGACTCGCCTACACGTTCGCCAATCCGTACGGCGACGGCTGCGGCGAACGACGCAACGCCGGGCTTACCTTCCTCGGGCGCGACCTGGTCGCGGCGGTGAACGAGCTGCCGATGATGCTCGATCTGTCGCACGCAGGCGCCCGCACCTCGTTCGAGGCGGCGGAGCTGGCCCGCGCGCCCTGCGTGACGCACTCGAACGCGTTCACCGTGGTGGCGAACGATCGCAACAAGCACGACGACACGCTGCGCATCGTCGCGCAGAAGGCGGGCGTCATCGGCCTGTGCGCACTGCCGCGGTCGGTCAGGCATCCGGACCCGACGCTCGCCGACATGATGGTGCATCTGGACTACATGCTGTCGCTGATGGGCGAGCGTGCGGTGGGTCTGGGCCTGGACCACGTCGAGGGCTTCAAGGACGCCGGGTTCATCATGCCGCACTCGCGCCGCAACCGGACGCTGCGCCCCGACATCTTCGGCAGCGTGCAGGACTTCCTCGACGTCCCCTACCCGGCGGGCATCGAGACGATCCGCCAGGCGCCCAACGTCACGCAGGCAATGCTCGACCGCGGCTACAGCGAGGCCCGCATCCGCGCGGTGCTCGGCGAGAACTGGCTGGCCGCCATCGAGCGCCACATCGGCTGAATCCGTTCGGCCGTGCAACCGATCCGCACACAGCAAGGAGATCCGACATGATGACGATGCGCCCGCCGATCATGGGCACCCGCCACGTGGTGTCCGCCGGCCACTATCTGGCCGCGCATGCCGCGTTCGAGATCCTGGAGGCCGGGGGCAATGCGATCGACGCCGGTGTGGCCGCCGGCATCGCGCTCGGGGTCACGCAGACCGAGAAGGTGAACTTCGGCGGGGTGGCGCCGATCATCATCTTCCGTGCCGAGACACGCGAGCTGATCTCGATCGACGGGCTCGGCGTGTGGCCGCGGCGGATCACACCCGACTTCTTCATGAAGCACCACGGCGGCAAGATCCCGGCCACGGTGCTGCGCTCGATCGTGCCGGCCGCACCCGACGCCTGGCTCACTGCGCTGGAACTGCACGGCACGATGTCCTTCGGCGAAGTGGCCGCAGCCTCCATCCGGCTCGCCCGCGACGGGTTTCCGATGTATCCGCTGATGTCGGAATTCCTGAGCGAGAACGAGGCCTCCTACAAGCGCTATCCGAGCAGCTACCCGGTGTTCTTCCCCAACGGCCGCGCGCCGCGGCCGGGCGAGGTATTCGTGCAGGCCGATCTCGGCCGCACGCTGCAGTACATG
>CANGUQ010000357.1 GCA_947456915.1 Betaproteobacteria bacterium | reverse complement strand
TGCGCGCAGTTCGAGCCGCTTCAGCCGCGAGGCCAGTTCCGCCACCTCGGTGCGCGCGCGCGCGAGCGCCTCCTCGCCATCGGCCGAGCGCAGCGGATCGTGACCGAGCTGGCCGAAGCGCTCGGCCTCGAGTTCGCGCACCCTTGCCGCTGCGCGCGCGTGGCGCGCGCGCAGTGCCGGATCGTCGAGCGTGAGAATGCGCGTGCCCGCCTGCACGGTGTCGCCGCTGCGCGCGTGGACCGCGATCACCATTCCCTCGACTTCGGCGCGAAGCAGACCGGACTCGGGGACCTGCACCACCCCCTGCACCGTGGTGTGGAAGGGCAGGGGAACGGCCACGACCAGCACGGCGCACGCCGCTGCCGCGAGCGCGCCGCGCAGGCGCATCGGCATGTGTGCTGCAGTTCCGCGAGTCGCCAGCAGCAGGTCGCGGCCGAGCCTGACCGCCGGCCACGCCACCAGCACGACGAGCACGTAGGCGCCCACCAGCAGCCCGAGCACGCTCGACACGCTGCCCGCCCACAGCGCGATCCCGGCACCGAGCACGACCCGGCACACGAAGGCGAGCGGCGTGTAGCTCTCCAGCCAGACACGCTCGCCGGCCGCCGTCGACGGCGCCGGCGACGCCGCGGGATCGACACCCGCCCAGCGCTGGGCGCGCTGCTGCCACAGCCGCTGGCTGCGCGTGGCGAGCTGCGGCAGATCGAACGCATCGCAGAGGATGTGATAGCCGTCGAAGCGCAGCAGCGGGTTGGCGTTGAACAGCAGTGTGCCCGCCCCCGCGACCACCATCGTCGCGAGTGCGAGATCGTGCACGATCCCGGGCGCGGCCTCTGCCCAGATGAGCAGCGCGATCGCGGCGAGCGCGAGATCGGAGGCGATCCCGGCTCCGGCCACCAGCAGCCGCTCGCTGCGACGGCCGAGTGCGGCGGAGTCCGACACGTCGACGTACGGCGAAGGCACCAGCACCAGCAGCGTGACCCCGGCCTCGGGTACCTCGACGTCGACTCGCCGTGCGGCCAGACCGTGCGCCATCTCGTGCACGATCTTCACCGGTGCATAGAGCAGCCAGAGCAGGAACAGCATCCACGGCGTACCGGCGCGCTCGCTCACCTGCGCGATCAGCTGCGGCCACGACGGCACCACCACGGCGAGTGCCATCGCGATCAGCGCGAGCCAGCCGATCAGACCGGCGCGGCTGAACAGGCCGCGCCCGAGCGGCGCGAGGCGATCGAGCATCCGGCCCGGATTGAACATCGGCACCCGCAGTGCGAACGGGTTGAAGCGTTCGCGGCGACGGCGCGCGACCCGCTGCCCGCGGCGCCACGCACGCGAGGCGAAGTCGGGCAGCACGTCGAGGGAGATCAGCCCTTCGGCGGCCAGCTGGCCAAGCAGCTGCACCACCTCGTCCTGGGTGGGCGCATCAGCGCCGAGCCGGTCGACGATGCTCTCCCAGATCTGCTCGACACTGCGCTCGCCGTCGAGTCGGCCCGCCAGCTCCCAGGCCTGCGGATTGAGCCGGCAGCGGCGGCCGGACATGGGGTCGGTGAGGACGTACCAGGCGGTGCCGCGCGCCACCTGCCGCGACACCTGCACGCCGGTGCGCAGCCGCGGCTGGCGATCGGCCACCCGGTACCACAGCGCGCTGAACAGGCTTGCCGTCATGGCAGCCACGCTCCGACCGACCACAGTTGCAGTTGCAGCCAGTCGAGCAGACGGCGGCCGAGCGCGATCGCGAGCGGACTGCGGCCACCGTCGAAGCGCACCTGTCCCTGCAGCCCGGGCCGCAGCGATGCGGGCTCGCTGGCCGGATTCGCCTCGACTTCGTAGAAGGTACGACCGTCGCGGCTGGTGGCTGCCGGCGAGATGCGCTGTACGGTCACCGCGATCGCATGGTCGGGCAACGCGGCGAGCACCATCGTTCCAGCACTGCCCGGCTGCAGCCGGCCGATGTCCTGCTCGTCGATCTCGGCGATCACCCGGTGCCTGCCCGCGGGGGCCACGGTGAGCAGCGCCTCGCCACGGCGCACCGGCGCGCCGAGCGACTGCGAAAGATCACCGCGGATCAGCAGCCCGTCGAATGGCGCGACCAGCTGACTGCGCGCGATCTGGGTCTGGATGCGCTCGAGCTCGGCCTGCGCCTCGGCCGCACGGGCGATCGAGGACGCGTACTGCGCGCGCTCGCCGCGAACCAGCGCGTTACGATAGGCGTTCTCGTGCTGCGCGAGCGTGGCGGACCAGCGGTCGCGCTCGAGTTCGAGCTCCTCGCGCGCGAGCTCGGCCAGCACCTGACCGCTGCGCACCGCATCGCCGGGGCGGGCGTGGACCGCACCGATGTAGCCGTCGACCGGCGCGACCAGCATCCGCTGCACTTCCCCCTCGACCCGCACCGGGGCGCCCACGCGATCGGTGACCGGAAACAGCGCAGCGATCGTCAACAGTGCGGCGGCGATCCACAGCGTGATCCGCCGGCTGCGCTGATCGGGCGTCTCGCGCGCGCGCAGCAGGCGCCAGCGTGCGAGGCCGCGCGCCTCGGTCAGCCGGCGCAGCGCAAGCAGCGGCCCGAGCGGAGCGATGACGTCGGCCACCTCGCGCATCACCTCGGGGAGGGGGGCTTCCGGCACGTGCTCGAAGGTGATCGCACCGAACACCTGCTCGCCGTCGATCAGTGGCAGCGTGGTGAGCCGCGACTGGGTCAGCCGGGCATACTGCGCGTGCAGGGCAGTGATCCGCGGCGGCTCCGCGGAATCGGCCGGCAGCCGGATGATCGCTGCCTGATCGACGGCCTCGTCCATCGCGTACTCGAGCGCGCGCACCCGTCCGGACCCCTCCAGCCGCTCCAGTTCGGCGGAGGCTGCGACCAGCCGGATCGAACCGCGGTCGCTCAGCCCGATCGACACCCGCTCGGCGCGGAACGTGTGCGCGAGTTCGCCGGTCAGCGCATCCGTCGCGGTGGCGAGATCGCCCTGCGCGTGCACGACCGCCTGCAGGTGCAACGCGAGGCGGAGCACCGCTGCCGGATCGGTCGGCGCCGGGCTGCTGGTCCGACCCGTATCCGAGCCGAGACCGGCCGGCGCGACGGCAGGGCGTCTGCGTGCGGACAGATCTGCGGAGGGAAAGGGGTGGGGAGAAAGCAAGATTCGAATCGCGCCTGACAATCGGATGGCGAATTTCCGGGCAGTGCTTCACCCGCGAACGCGCCTCAGGTGTTATCGGCAAGTCGAGGCGATTCCTGCGGCCTGTATTGATCCGGTGCTTCCCGGCGGCGCCGGGCGAGCCGCAAGTGGGGGGGCTGGGTGAGCAAAGCTGACGAAGACCTCAGGTCAGGCGGCAGTGCGCCGCCGTGCCGCGCGCGCCGGCGACCGACACCGGCGCCGCAGCGTCCTGCGATGTCAGGAACGCGTTTGATCGGTCAGATCGCGGACGGATGCTGGATCGAGCGGGCCCGGTCTGGCTGCGTAATGACACTTGTCGGGGTTGCTCCGGGGCTCGAGTGCGACAGCGCTTGCGCGCGAGCGTCCGGACGCCGCAACGACGAGCTTCACTGGCCGGCGCCGCTGCTGCACCGCGCACCGCTGCCGTCACGGGCTCGGTGGCTGGCGCCGCTGCGGCACGTGTCGCGTGTGCCGCCGCTGCGGCACGTGTCGCGTGTGCCGCCGCACGATGGTCGCGAGACCGGGGCTGCTGCCGGCGCAGCGCAGGGCTGCCCGCTGCCCGAGCGAGCGGTCACGGCACCGCGCGTACCGCGTGCGGCGTCGAATCGGTATAGTTCGGCCTCGCGAACGGGCAGCAGGTTTTCCATGAGCGACGACCGGGACAGGCACGTGAGTCACTGATGGGTTCACTCTACGCACGAGGCGTCACCGTCGGGCTCCTTGCGGGTCTGGCTGGCTTCGTTCACGCGCAGACCGAGTTCGAGTGCGTGATCCAGCCGCGCCAGGTGCTCGAGATCCGCAGCCCGGTCGAAGGTCTGATCCAGCGCGTTCACGTCGAACGCGGGCAGTCGGTGCGTCGCGGGCAGGTGCTGGCGACGATCGACGATTCGGTCGAGCGGGTCTCCGCCGAAGCGGCGCGTCATCGCGCGAGCATGCTCGGAACGGTACAGGCCGCCGAGTCCCGGGTGCTCGCGACCACCCGCAAGCTCGAACGGGTGCAGGAACTGGTCGCCAGCCGGTTCGTCTCGGAGCAGGCGCTCGACGATGCCCAGAACGAACGCAGGCTGGCGGAGGCCGAACTGCGCGAGGCTCAGGATGCGCGGCGGCTGGCGGAGATCGAACACAACCGGCAAAAGGCGATCATCCAGCTGAAGGAGATCCGCAGCCCGGTCAACGGCGTGGTGGTCGAGCGGCTGCTCGGCACCGGCGAACTGGCCGAGGCCGGCGTGGGCCGGCGTCCCATCTTCAAGCTCGCCGAGATCGATGTGCTGTACGTCGAGGTCCTGCTTCCGGCCGACGCGTGGAGCCAAGTGCGGCTGGGTCAGACCGCCGAGGTGACGCCGGCTACCGGCGGCCCGCCGCGGCGGGCGAAGGTGGCGGTGGTCGACCGGATTCTCGATGCCGGCAGCGGCACCTTCGGCGTGCGGCTCGAGCTGCCGAATCCCAGACACGAGGTGCCGGCAGGCGCGCGCTGCCGTGTG
>CANGUQ010000356.1 GCA_947456915.1 Betaproteobacteria bacterium | reverse complement strand
GGTGAAAAAGGGGCCAGGCCCCATTTTCCAGGCCCCATTTTCCCCGGAAAAGGGGCCTGGCCCCTTTTTCATGAACCGGTTTGCTCGGGAGGCCGGGCACCGTGTGGCGGCGCCTGCCGGGCGTGGTTCGGGCGGACTACCCGGCGAGTTCGGGCCGGTCGGCGAACAGGGCGAGGGCCTCGGGGTTGGCGAGCGCCTCGCGATTCTTCACCGGCTGACCGTGCACGACGTTGCGCACGGCGAGTTCGACGATCTTGCCGCTCTTGGTGCGCGGGATGTCGGCGACCTGCAGTATCCTGGCCGGGACGTGCCGCGGCGTGGTGTTGTCGCGGATCTGCTGCTTGATCATGGCGATCAGGGGGTCGTCCAGCACGAGCCCGTCGCGCAGGCGCACGAACAGGACGACGCGCACGTCGTTGGGCTGCTTCGGCGGCCAGTCCTGGCCGATGACGAGGCTCTCCACCACTTCGTCGAGCTGTTCGACCTGACGGTAGATCTCGGCGGTGCCGATGCGCACGCCGCCCGGGTTGAGCACCGCGTCGGAGCGACCGTAGATGATCAGCCCGTCGTGCTCGGTGAGTTCGCAGTAGTCGCCGTGGCACCAGACGTCGGGAAAGCGTTCGAAGTACGCAGCGCGGTAGCGGCTGCCGTCGGTGTCGTTCCAGAACCCGATCGGCATGCACGGGAACGGCCGGGTACACACCAGTTCGCCGCGCTCGCCCTGGAGCGGGCGGCCGTCTTCATCCCACACTTCGACCGCCAGGCCGAGGCCGCGGCACTGGATCTCGCCGCGCCGCACCGGCAGCAGCGGGCTGCCGAGCACGAAGCACGACACGATGTCCGTGCCGCCGGAGATCGACGACAGGCACAGGTCGGCCTTGATGTTCGCGTAGACGTAGTCGAAGCTCTCTGCCACCAGCGGCGAGCCGGTGGAGAGCATCGAGCGCAGACGGCTCAGGTCGTGGGTGGCGCGCGGGGTCAGCCCCAGCTTGCGCAGCGAGTCGATGTACTTCGCCGAGGTGCCGAAGATGGTCATTGCCTCGTCCTGCGCGAAGTCGAACAGCACGTTGCCCTTGGGGTAGAACGGCGAGCCGTCGAACAGCATGATCGTGGCGCCGCTGGCGAGCCCGCTGACCAGCCAGTTCCACATCATCCAGCCGCAGGTGGTGAAGTAGAACAGGTGATCGGTCGGGTGCAGGTCGGTGTGGAGCTGGTGCTCCTTGAGGTGCTGCAGCAGCGTGCCGCCGGCACCGTGGACGATGCACTTGGGCACGCCGGTGGTGCCCGAGGAGTACATGATGTACAGGGGGTGGTCGAACGGCAGACGCTCGAAGTGCGGTGCGCCCGCCGGGTACGGGGCCATGAAGTCGTGCACGTCGATCGCGTCGGCAATGCCGGCCAGATCGGGATCGCGCCGGGTGTAGGGCACGATCACCGTGCGCCTGAGCGTAGGCAGGCGCGCGGCGATCTCGCGCACGCGGGGCATCACGTCGATCGTCTTGCCCTGATAGAAGTAGCCGTCGGCGGCGAACAGCACCGTGGGTTCGATCTGGCCGAAGCGGTCGAGCACCCCCTGCGGCCCGAAATCCGGCGAGCACGATGACCACACCGCGCCGAGGCTGGTGGTGGCGAGCATCGCGATGACGGTGCCCGGGATGTTCGGCATGTAGCCGGCCACGCGGTCGCCGGGCCTGACGCCGGCCGCGCGCAGCGCCTGCTGCAGCCGCGACACCTCGTGGCGCAGTTCGGCGAAGGTGACCTTGCCGGAGACCTTGTTCTCGCCGCGGAAGATGATTGCGGTGGCGTCGTCGCGCCGGCGCAGCAGGTTCTCGGCGAAGTTGAGCCGTGCCTGCGGAAACCAGCGTGCCCCCGGCATGCGGTCGCCGTGTTCGAGCACCACCTCGCCGCGCGTGGCGGCGATCACGTCGCAGAACTCCCACACCGAGGTCCAGAACCGTTCCGGTGCATCGATCGACCAGCGATGCAGCGAAGCCTGGTCGCGGCAGTCCACGCCCCAGCGTCGCGCGACCTCGCGCATGAACTGCCTGAGGTTGGAGCGGGCGATGCGCTCCGGCGAGGGCGACCAGATCGGTTGGGCGGTGTCGGGCATGGCGGGGCTGTTGCGCGCGCAGCGGCGCGATGCGTGGGCGGGGGCGGAGATTCTACTGCGGCGAGACGGGGCGTCCGGGGCGGCGCTGCGGGCGGTGTGAAGGCGACGTCGCGCCGCGGTGCTGCGACCGAAGCTGCCGCGCGGCGCTAGCCGAGACTGTCCAGCACGGCTTCGGTGACGAGCTCGGTGGAGGCCTCTCCGCCGAGGTCGGGTGTGTGCAGCCGCCCCTGACGGGTGACCTTCTCGATGGCGCCCATCAGGCGTGCCGCAGCCTCCCTCTCGCCCAGGTGCTCGAGCATCATCACCGCCGACCAGAAGGTGCCGATCGGGTTGGCGATGCCCATGCCGGTGATGTCGAACGCCGAGCCGTGGATGGGCTCGAACATCGACGGGAACCTGCGCTCGGGATTGAGGTTGGCGGTGGGTGCCACGCCCATCGAACCGGACAGTGCAGCCGCGAGATCGCTCAGCACGTCGGCGTGCAGGTTGGTCGCGACGATGGTGTCGAGGCTCGCCGGCTTCATCACCATGCGCACGGTCATCGCGTCGACCAGCATCTTGTCCCAGGTGACATCGGGATAGTTGCGGCTGACTTCCTCGGCGATCTGGTCCCACAGCACCATGCCGTGACGCTGGGCGTTGGACTTGGTGACCACGGTGAGCAGCTTGCGCGGACGCGAACGCGCGAGCTCGAACGCGAAGCGGATCACGCGCTCGACCCCGGGACGGGTGAATACCGACACTTCCATGGCGACCTCCTCGGGCAGGCCGCGGTGCACGCGCCCGCCGGCGCCCGAGTACTCGCCCTCGGAGTTCTCGCGCACGATCACCCAGTCGAGTGCGCCCGCGTCGAGGTTGGCGAGTGGACTGGAGATACCCGGCAGCACGCGCGCCGGGCGCACGTTCGCGTACTGGTCGAACGGCTGGCAGATGGCGAGGCGCAGGCCCCACAACGTGATGTGGTCGGGTATGTCCGGGGCGCCGACTGCGCCGAAGTAGATGGCGTCGACGTTCTTCAGTTGCGACAGTCCGTCGGCCGGCATCATGATTCCGTGCTGCCTGTAGTAGTCGCTGCCCCAGTCGAAGCGCTGGAACCGGAAGCTGAAGCCGCCGGCTCTGGCCGCGAGGTGATCGAGCACGCGCTCGCCCGCTGGAATCACTTCCTTGCCGATGCCGTCGCCGGGGATGGATGCGATCGTGTAGGTGCGCATGAGTGCGGCACTCCGGGTCGAAGTGGAAGGCGCGAAGGCTACCACCAATGACGGGCCTGACCGGCGCAGCGTGCCGTCGCCGTTCAGCCCGTGCGCTGCAGCGTCAGCGTGAAGCGCACCCCGCCGGCGACGTTCTCGGCGCGGATCGTGCCGCCCATCTTGGCGAGCCAGGTACGGGCGACGAACAGGCCCTGGCCGCGGTGCTCGCGCGCGGCGCCGGGGACGCCAGAGACGGGTCGCGGCGCAGCCGCGGGAGCCGTCGCGGGCTCACGGGCGGCCGCAGCCACGAGCCCTTCGGCCCCAGACACCCCGTACTCGAAGATCCGCCCGATGAGTGCGGGGTCGATCGCAGGGCCCTCGTTGAACACGCTCGCCCGCGCGCTCGTCTCGTCGTAGCCCAGTTCGAGCGTGATCGGCGTACCGGGCACGCGAAAGCGTGCGGCGTTGCGCAGCACGTGGGTGAGTGCGTCCTCGAGCGAGTAGGGATCGGCGCGCACCTTGAGTTCGCTCGGCGTACGCCGGTAGACGACGTCCTCGATGCCGGCAAAGCGTGCGTTGTGGGCCATCTCGCGCAGCAAGGCATCAAGATCGACCGACTCCATCCGCAGAGTGGCCGCTTCGAGCGCCTCGCTCGGCGAGGCGGTGCCGTAGAGTACCTTGATCGCCTGCTGCATCCGGCGCAGGTAGCGATGCGCCGGGTCTTCGGCCTGCGGGTGCAGCACCAGCAGCGATTGCAGCGGCGACATGATCTCGTGGCCGACCGCGTGCCACATGTCGCGTTCCTGTTCGGCCCGGATCTGCTCGCGCCGCGCGTCCTGCCGCACGCGCACCAGCAGATCGGACAGGCCGCCGGCGAGAATGCCCAGCTCGTCGCTGCCGCGCAGGTCGGAGACCTCGAGTTCGCCGATGCGCGCATCGGCGCCGGGGTCGCGCACGCTGCTGGATACTGCAGCGGCGCGCCGGGTGAGCTCCGCGATGCGCCGGATCAGGCCGAGCTCGATCACCATCCACGCCGCGCCGATCGCCAGCAGCATCGCGCCGACGAACCACGACAGGCGCGCTGCCACTTCGCCCAGGCTGCGCTCGACACTGGCGACATCTCCGGTCAGCGTCACCGACCAGGCGCCCAGCGGCGTGATCAGCCGCTCGCCGATCTCCCCGCGCTCTCCATAACCCTGCACCGGCAGACGCTCGATCAGCGCGCGCAGCCACGGCGAGGCAGCGCCGGCGCTGCGCTCCGCACCGGTGCGCACGATCAGATCCCGCGTGCCGGGGCTGGCAGCGCTCGCCGGCGCGATCGCGGTGATCGGTGTGTCG
>CANGUQ010000355.1 GCA_947456915.1 Betaproteobacteria bacterium | reverse complement strand
TCATGATTCACTCCTCGCTCGAACGGGCGGCGCCTGTCCTGCCTGCACGGGGGACGGGCCCGACTCCATGGGGCGCAGCGTGCGCACCGGCGGTGAACCGGGCGTTAGTGCTGCGTTACCCTGAAGTTAACCGGGCAACAGGGCGTTGGCAGCGGCGCGCCGCCAACTCGGTTCAGGCAGTGGCGGGCGCTGCAGCGCCGAAGGCCACCCGCACGCGCAGACCCCCGAGCGGCGAGTCCTCGAGCGTGATCCGCGCGCCGTGCCGCTCGGCGATCGCGCGCACGATTGCCAGCCCCAGTCCGCTGCCCGTGGTCTCGCCGGGGTGACGCCGATAGAACCGGTCGAACACCCGCTCGCGATCCTCGGGCGGAATGCCCGGCCCGTCGTCATCGACCAGCAGCTGGACGCCGCCGCCGGAGACCGCGCCCGGCTCCACCCGCACGACGACCGTTCCTCCCGCTCGCCCGTAACGCACCGCGTTGTCGACGAGATTGCGCACCAGCACCGACAGCGGTGGCGCGTCAGGGGCACAGGCGAGCGTGGCCGCGACCGGCGCACCGTCCGCACCCTGTGCGTGCTCCAGCCCGAGCTCGATGCCGCGCTCGGCGGCCATCGGCACGGCATCGGCGATCGTCGCGCGCGCGAGTTCGGCCAGATCGACGGCCACCGGCACCGCCGCCGCGCCGGCAGCGGCACTCGCCCCTGGTTCGGCGCGCGCGAGCGCAAGCAGCTGCTCGACCAGATGGCGCGCGCGCTCGATGCCGGCGGCGAGGCGATCGGTCGCCTCCTGCCGCGCCTGCGCGTCCTCGGCGCGGCGCAGCACCTCCAGCTGCATCTTGAGTGCCGTCAGCGGCGAGCGCAGTTCGTGCGCGGCGTCGGCCACGAACGCCCGCTGGGTCTCGAATGCCGCGCGCAGGCGCGCCAGCAGCGCGTTGAGGGCGTTCACCAGCGGCGCGATCTCCAGCGGCAGGCCGTCGGTGCCCAGCGGCGACAGCGACTGCGCCCGCACACCTTGCACCTCGCTCGCCACCCGGCGCAGTGGCCCGAGCGAGAATCCGACGACCCACCACGCGGCGAGCGCGAACAGCGGCGCGAGCGCGAGCAGCGGCGCGACGCTGTTGATCGCAGCACTTGCGGCGAGACGCTGGCGCACCGCCACCGGCTGAGCGACGCGAATGATGCGCCTGCCCACCGCGAGGCTGTACATCCGGTAGGGTTCGCCCGCAACGTCGACCGTCGCGTAGCCCAGTTCGGCCGTACGCGGCATGCCGGGAACGTAGCGCGAGTAGTAGAGCGCCGTGCCCTCGACCGTCCACACGTCGACGAAGTAATCGGCCGCCTCGGGCAGCGCCGGCGCCCGCTCGGCAGGCGCGGCCACGGTCTGATCGCGCAGCGACAGCGCCATCTGCTTCAGCTGGTAGTCGAACAGCGCTTCGGTCTCGCGCAGCACGCCGCGATAGGTGACCGCGCCGAGGACGAGCGCGGTGAGCGTCACCAGCGCGAATGACGACCACAGCACCCGTGACTGTATCGACCGCACGGGTTTGCCCGATCAGTTCGAGCCGCGCGGCCGGCCGACGTAGTAGCCCACGCCGCGCACGGTGTGAATGAAGTCCTCGCCGAGCTTGCGCCGCAGCTGGTGCACGTACACCGAGATCGCGTTGCTCTCGATCTCCTCGCCCCAGCCGTACAGGCGGTCCTCCAGCTGTGCGCGCGAGAGGATCGCTCCCGGGCGCAGCATCATCGCCTCGAGCACCGCGTACTCGCGTGCGGACAGGATCACCGGCTCGCCGTTGACGGTGACTGCGCGCGTGCTCGGGTCGAGCGTGACCGGCTCGACGACGATCGCCGGGTCGGCGCGGCCGACGTGCCGCCGGATCACCGCCCGCATGCGCGCGGTGAGTTCCTCGAATTCGAACGGCTTCACCAGGTAGTCGTCGGCGCCCGCGTCCAGACCGGCCACGCGGCTCTGCAGATCGTCACGCGCTGTGACGATGATCACCGGGGTGGCATTCTTCTGCGCCCGCAGCGCGCGCAGCACGTCGAGCCCCGGCACCTGCGGCAGACCCAGATCGAGCAGGACCAGATCGAAGCGCTCGGTGGCAAGCGTCGTCTGCGCCGCGCGTCCGTCGCGTACCCAGTCGACGGCGAAGCCCTCGTGCTTGAGCGCAGCGCGCACGCTCTCGCCGATCATCGCGTCGTCTTCCACCAGCAGGATGCGCATGCAGTTCGGATCGGCCGGAGCGTTGGAGGGCAGCGGGGGGCACGGACGCGGCGGGCGGGCGCCCGGGGCCGTCGCCGAGAGTCTCGCACAGACGAGGCAGCGGGAGCGACGATCACCTCGCGCCGGCAGCAGCGTCCGCGGCGCCAGACCCCACCGGTCGACGGTTGGCGGCGCTGAGTGCCGGCACTGCACGAGTCTCTGGCAGACTACCGGCCGCGGGCGGGTCCGCAGTCAGCGGCGAGCCTGCATTGCGATTGTCAACCGGGGAGCAACGATGCTGAGGGTATGGGGACGCACCACGTCGATCAACGTGCAGAAGGTGCTGTGGTGTCTGGCCGAGGCGGGTACGCCGTACGAGCGCATCGACGCCGGCCTCGCCTTCGGCAAGAACAACGAGGACTGGTACCGGCAGATGAATCCGAACGGACTGGTGCCGACGATCGACGATGACGGCTTCATCCTCTGGGAATCCAACGCCATCGTCCGTTACCTCGCTGCGAGGTATGCGCCGGGAACGCTGTGCCCGACCGACGAGCGCGAACGCGCCGACGCCGACCGCTGGATGGAGTGGCACTCGACCAGTGCGTGGGGGGGCGCACTGCGCATCGTGTTCTTCAATCTGTACCGCGTCGCACCGGAGAAGCGCGACCTCGCAGCGGTGACCAGCGCGCTCGCCCAGAGCATCGGCTACTTCCGGACGCTGGACGCGCAGCTGGCGGGCCGGCGCTTCATCACCGGCGAGCGATTCAACATGGGCGACATACCGATGGGCGCGGCGACCCACCGCTTCCTCAACATGCCGATCGAGCGCCCACAGCTGCCCGCGCTGCAGGCGTGGTACGAGCGGCTGCTGGAACGACCGGCGTTTCGCACCCACGTCGCCCTGCCGCTGAGCTGAGCGGGAGTGCGCCAGCGCGCCGGTCAGGCCGCGGCCAGCCGCGCGTTGGCGACGCTCAGCCGATCGAGCAGGATGCGCAGGAACGCGCGGTTCACGCGCACCTGCAGCGCGTCGGTAGCCGCGTTCAGCGCTGCCGCCTTGATCTCGATCACCAGCGACGGCGCGATCGCGGTGATGGACGTGGTACGCCGCGCCACTGGCGCGTTGAAGTAGAGCATCTCGCCGAAGCAGTCGCCCGGCTCGAGGATGTTGAGCGTGGTAGACCCGCGCGAGACGCGGACCTCGCCCTCGGCCAGGATGAAGAAGCTGTCGCCCTGCTCGCCTTCGCGGATCAGCACCGTGGACGGAGCAACACGCTGCCAGCGCGTGACGCGCAGCAGTTCCCACAGCTCGACTTCGGCAAACTCGTTGAAGAAGCTCAGCCCGCGTACCTGAGCGAACTTGGCGGCATCGTTGAGATCGGCCTGCGGCATCGCCAGCGAGCCGATCACCCGCGACAGGTCGTCGGCGAACTCCTGCCAGCTCGAGTAGCGGCGATTGCGGTCCTTGGCCAGCGCACGTGCGACGATGTCGTCGAGCGCCGACGGCAGCCCGGGGCGCGCGTCCGAGGGCGGCGGCGCCTCGAGATTGAGGATCTGGTAGATGAGGCTCGCGTGATTGCTGCCGTTGAACGGCAGGCGTCCGGTGAGCAGCTGGTACAGCACGACTCCCAGCGAGTAGATGTCGGTCTGGTGCGTGAGCGGCTCGTCCCGAACCTGCTCCGGCGACATGTAGGCCGGCGAGCCGATACCGCTGATCTGGGTCTGGTCGGCGGTCATCGACAGCGCCGAGCCGAAGTCGCTCACCTTGAAGCCGGTCTCGACCATGCCGAGGATGTTCGCCGGCTTGATGTCGCGGTGGATGAGCCCGCGCTGCTGCGCGAACCACAGCGCCTGCACGCACTTGAACACGATCTCCGCCACCTGGTCGACACCGAGCAGCCGCGCCACACTGGTGTAGTGCTCGAGCGTGTCGCCGGGCACGTACTCCATGACGATGTAGCTCGCCTCATCGTCGTCCACCGCGTCGAAGATGCTGGCGATGTACGGATGCGACAGCCTGCCTACCAGCGTCGCTTCGTTCAGGTACATGTTGCGAAAGCGCCGCACCATCCGTGGATCGCTCTCGTCCTGGCGGTCGAACACCTTGATCGCCACCTCGCGCTTGCCGAACGGGTCGAACCCCAGATACACGCTGCTGGTGGCACCGCGTCCGAGCGCGCGAACCACCGGGTACTTGCCGATCTTCGAGGGAAAATCTGTCTGCATGGGGCGCGCGCCGTACCGTGTCCTGACGACCGGTTAGCGGCAGCCGGCAGACCAACTTTAGGCGGGCCGCGCTGCAGCGCAGCACAGCCTCCCCGCAGCGTGGACACCCGCCCGCGGCGCAGCATCGGGCGGAGTGTCGAACCGCCCGCGGCGCAGCATCGGGCGGAGTGTCGAACCGCCCGCGGCGCGGAGTCAGGCGGCGGGCGGCTCC
>CANGUQ010000354.1 GCA_947456915.1 Betaproteobacteria bacterium | reverse complement strand
AGATCATCGCTGACGCGATGGACAAGGTCGGCAAGGAAGGCGTGATCACCGTCGAGGACGGCAAGTCGCTCAACAACGAGCTGGAAGTGGTCGAGGGCATGCAGTTCGACCGCGGCTACCTGTCGCCGTACTTCATCAACAACCCGGACAAGCAGCAGGCCGCGCTCGACAACCCCTACATCCTGCTGCACGACAAGAAGATCTCGAACATCCGTGATCTGCTGCCAGTGCTCGAGCAGGTGGCCAAGGCCGGCCGTCCGCTGCTGATCATCGCCGAGGAAGTCGAAGGCGAGGCACTGGCGACCCTGGTGGTCAACAACATCCGCGGCATCCTGAAGACCTGCGCCGTGAAGGCTCCGGGTTTCGGCGATCGTCGCAAGGCGATGCTGGAAGACATCGCCATCCTCACCGGCGGTACCGTGATCGCCGAGGAAGTGGGTCTGAAGCTCGAGAACGCGACGCTGAACGACCTCGGTCAGGCCAAGCGCATCGAAGTGGGCAAGGAAGAGACCACGATCATCGATGGTCACGCCGAGAAGAAGTCGATCGAGGCGCGCATCAAGCAGATCCGCACCCAGATCGAGGAAGCCACCAGCGACTACGACCGCGAGAAGCTGCAGGAGCGCGTCGCCAAGCTGGCCGGCGGCGTGGCGGTGGTGCGTGTCGGTGCCGCGACCGAAGTCGAGATGAAAGAGAAGAAGGCCCGTGTCGAAGACGCGCTGCACGCCACCCGTGCCGCCGTCGAGGAAGGCATCGTGGCCGGTGGCGGCGTCGCGCTGCTGCGTGCCCGCGCCAACCTCGGCAAGCTGAAGAGCGCCAACGTCGACCAGGAAGCGGGCATGAAGATCGTCATGCGTGCCCTGGAAGAGCCGATCCGCCAGATCGCCAGCAACGCCGGCGACGAGGCTTCGGTGGTGGTGAACAAGGTCGTCGAGGGCAAGGGCAACTTCGGCTACAACGCGGGCACCGGCGAGTACGGCGACATGGTCGAGATGGGCGTGCTGGACCCGACCAAGGTCACCCGCTGCGCGCTGCAGAACGCCGCTTCGGTTGCCGGTCTGATCCTGACCACCGACGCGATGGTTGCCGAGGCTCCGAAAGAGGAGTCGCACGCCGGCCACAGCCACGGTGGTGGCATGGGCGGCATGGGCGGGATGGACATGTAAGGCCCGCTACCCGCGGCCCTCGGGCTGCGGGTGTTCATGCCGGCAGCGCCACGCTGCCGGCACGGATTTACCAGGCCCCGCTTCGGCGGGGCCTTTGCTTTTGCCGCGACCATCAGCGCAGGCGTCCTGACCGATGCACGTTCCCGGATACCTGCCAGCCGCAGCACTCTGCGGCCCGCAGGCCGGCCAGCCCTTTCGGCCGGCAACGGATCGACCGCGCGGGCTTTCAGCCAGGTGGCAGCGGCCACGCATGCCGGAAACCGGCCGCAGCCGAAGAACGCCTCCCGCGACCGCCCGGCGGGAAGCCCGCCGTCACGATGCCGTCCACGCGAGATAGAGAATGGCAGGTGGCCCGAGCATGTACAGCCCGATGGTGAGCCAGAAGCCGAGGTGCTCGCTTTCGCGCTCGTACCAGAGCCCCTTGCTGTAGACACGGCCGCGTCGCAGTGCCACCAGCGCGTACAGCACCACACCGGTGCACGCGACGCTCAGCACGATCTTCAGGAGAAGGAGCATCGCTCGATACTAGAGGGCAAACCGATCGTGCCGCAATGGTGTGGCGCGTGGGCGGGCGGACGAGCGTGAGCGTCTCCAGCGTCCATTGCGGCCCATGGCCGGCGTCGCGTGTCGAGCAGCGCGCACTGCCGTCGGCGAGCGCCGTGCGGCGCGTCCGGACGGTGTCCGCTGCATCGGCGTCGCGTCGTCGAGCCGCATCGTCGGTCCACCGGACGCGGACCGTTCGCTGCAGGCGGCTGCCCGGCAGCAACGATCCCCTGGTGACCCTGCCGATCACTGGTCCCCGGCGCGGGACGTCCGCCTGCCCTGCAGCCATGGGCAACATCTGATTCTGTCCGCGCCGGCAATTGTGTACTTCCGACATTGCCATCGCCCACGTCAGCCGGACCGCAACCACCATCAACCGCACCAACCTGAGTCCGGCCGCGTGGGGAGCGCCCACATCGCTGTCCCCGCGAGCGTTGAACAGCATGCCGATCGTCACGAACCCGATATGGGCCCAGACGGCCGGCGGGGTGAACGATACCGTCGCCAGCATGCCGATCGTCACGAACCCGATATGGGCCCCGAGCGCACGTCTCGGACACGTCATACCGGGGACTGCGAGGCTCCAGGTCCGGCCCGCACGAGAACCCTGCCGCGGATCAGGATCGGCCGACTGCCCCCTGAACGCTCATCGACGTTGCCCCCCGCGCGTGGCGGCACGCGAATCCCGCTGGACGCTCGAATCGTCCCTGCCGCAGTCAGGCAGGGTTGGACAGGTCAGGTACCGTCGGACGCCGGCGCTACTGTTTCGGGCCGGGAGCCGCCAGCAGTTCCCGCATGAAGGGCGCAAAGTTCTGCGCGGCCTGATAGCCCGCGCGCACGCTGGCAGCGGCCCCCGCGTCGCACTCGCTCGACCCTGCGAAGCGCGCGGCACCGCGAAGCAGCCCCTGCGTATACCGTTGCGCTTCACCCGCGTTCGGCACGAACTTCTGCGCAGCAACGTACACCTGAAAGATCGCCGTCGCCTGAGTCAACTGGCGCTCGTAAGTCTCGGTCGCCGTGGCATCCAGCTGGCGACACTTCTGATTCAGCGCGTACCCGAGCACTGCACGCGAGTAGATCTGCTGAACGGGATCCGTACGGTGAGCGAGATAGGTCGAGTCGCCTGACTCCTGGGCAGATGCGACGCCGCAGAGGCAGCACGCAACCGCTGCGAGCAGACACTGGCGCATCCTGGAACGGCGTGGGGATCGTTTCGGCATGTGGCAGGTGCGGGGTGAGGGCGCTGATGGAATAAGCACTGGTCAGTGTACAACGCTCAGCGTGGCGCGCGCCGAAGGGGGCGGAGACGTCGGTGCGGCGGCGGGCGGCGATGGCGAACGCAATCGCGCGGCGCCCGGCGACGCCAGCGTGCGGATTCTCCCCGACGGGCGGACGAAGCTGTTCGCGGCCGGGATGCCCGCGGGGTGAGTCGTGAGGCGCGCGCCTGCACCGCAGTTAAGCCGCGCGTTCACGCGCAGCGCGACGAGCCGCAGGACATGCAGCCTGCCACACACGTGCCGGACGGGTGATCGGGTGTCATCGAGAACCTCGTATCCAACCCTCAGGTCGTTCGACCTGTACGGACATGTCGCGGAGCCGGACCGATAGTCCGAGATCCGCAGAGGCCGCGAAGTCACGCAGTGTCGCCAGGCCGGCCCGGTCGATCACTCTGTCCTGCATCGGCGTCGCCCCGGTGATCAACTCACCCGTCTCCCTGTCGAGCCCGCAGGGCCGCAGCCGGGGAATGAGGAAATTCAGCGCGGCGTCGATCGCCGCTTCGGTCCTGCCCGCAAGGGAAACCGCGGCAAAGCTGGCCGGTACGCCAAGCGGCGAGTGAAACATCGGCAGGAAGCACAGTCATGGCGCGTGTCGCCCGCATCCTCTCGCCGTGCGCCTTGCCCGGCGTACGAGCGCGCGCTCAGACCTCGGGCAGGTCCGCCATGCCTTCGGCGAAGAACGTCTCCAGCGGCATCGGCGCGGCGATCAGGTCCTGTTCGTATGCCCAGCGCAGCTGGGCCTCGAGTGTGCGGCGGTTGGGCTGCACGCCGTAGGGCCAGAAGCGCTCGCCCATCAGTTCGCGGGTCTGCGCGAGGTGTCCGGTGACCCACGGCAGCATGGTCTTCGGTGCCTGCTCGATCGCCAGTTCCCCGATGACGAGGTCACGTGCGCGGGCGAAGGCGCGCACCAGGGCCATCGCCAGGCCGGGGTGCTCGGCGAGCGTCGCGCGGCGCACGACCATCACGTGCATGATCGGGAAGATGCCGGTGTCGCGCCAGAAGCGCTGTTCCTCTTCCCACCACCGCGGGAACAGGCGGGTGACGTGCCGGTTGTCGAAGCTGCGCGGCGGGGCGTAGGCGGTGAGGGCGTCGAGCCGGCCCTCGGCCAGCAGGTCGGCGAGCAGCGCGCTGCCGGCAGTCTCGACCGACCAGCCGGGCGGCAGGGCAGGCAGCCGGATCGCGGCGCGCTCGGTGGCATCGACGTCGCCCACCGTCCAGCGGATCGCGCGCAGGTCGACGCCGTAGTAGTCGGACAGCACGCCGCGCATCACCAGCGAGGCGGTGTTGGTGAACTCGCGGGTGCCGACGCGGCGTCCTTCGAGCTGTTTCGGATGCGTGAGGCCCGCCGCGGCGTTGACGAAGTAGCCGTGGTGACGGAACACCCGCGTCGGAAAGATCGGCAGCGCGACATAGGGCGAGCCGCCGCGCGCGGTGGCGATCAGGTAGTTGCAGAACGACAGTTCGGTGATGTCGAACTCGGCGGTCTCGAACGCGCGCGCAAACAGGCTCTCCAGTTCGCCCGAGGTCCACGCGATGTCGAACCCCTCGACGTCGACACGTCCGTCGAGCAGCGGCAGCGTGCGATCGAACAGACCCACCGCACCGGACAGCTGCGGCCGGGCGCCAGGAACACGCACCCCGGAAAAGGGGCCAGGCCCCTTTTCT
>CANGUQ010000353.1 GCA_947456915.1 Betaproteobacteria bacterium | reverse complement strand
CGTGCGCGGCTATCTCGTCGAGGTGCGCGCCCCCGACGGGTGGCGCTGGCGCAGTTCGCTCACCCGCGAGGACACCGGAGCCGGGGCGTGCGAACTGGTCTGGGTGGAGGCGCTGTCGGTGCAGTGAGGGCGGCACGCAGCCGCCAGCGTGCGCTCGCCCGCTCGTGGCGCGTCGCCCGAGTCGGCACGCAGGTCTTCCTGCCGGCCGGTGGTGCGGAGGTGTTAGGCTTCGCGACTTTGCCGCGACGACCCCGCCCGGCTCACCGGAGTGCGGATTCAGAGCCCCGCCAAGCTGCCGCCCTGCCCGCGCCTTGAACCCGATCGTCATCACCCTTCTGCCGTTCGCCCTCGCCCTGGCACCGCTGGCGGCGGGCGATCGCCGCCGCGGGCTGTGCGCGATCGCAGCGGCTGCCGCCCCTGCACTGTCGCTGGCGGTCCTGCTTGCGCTCACGCCGCGGGTGATGGCCGGCGAGACCATCACCGCGGGCGTCGCCTGGCTGCCGGAGCTGGGTCTGAACCTCACGTTCATGCTCGACGGCTTCGGACTGCTGTTCGCGTTGCTGATCCTGGGCATCGGGCTGCTGGTGGTGCTGTACGCCCACTACTACCTCTCGCCGCAGGACTCGGCAGCGCGGTTCTTCGCGCTGCTGCTGCTGTTCATGGGCTCGATGCTCGGCGTGGTGCTCTCCGACAATCTGCTGCTGCTGGTGGTGTTCTGGGAGTGCACCAGCGTGTCGTCGTTCCTGCTGATCGGTTTCTGGCGCGAGCGCAGCGACGCGCGGCAGGGCGCGCGCATGGCGCTGGCGATCACCGGCGCCGGCGGACTGTGTCTGCTCGCGGGCGTGCTGCTGATCGGCTACATCACCGGCAGTCTCGAGCTCTCGGACGTGCTGTCCCAGAAGGAGATGCTGCAGGGCCATCCGCTGTTCGGGCTCGCGCTGGTGCTGGTGCTGCTCGGAGCCTTCACCAAGAGTGCACAGTTCCCGTTCCACTTCTGGCTGCCGCACGCGATGGCGGCTCCGACGCCGGTTTCCGCTTACCTGCACTCGGCAACGATGGTCAAGGCCGGGGTGTTCCTGCTTGCCCGCATGTACCCGGTGCTCGGCGACAACGACCTGTGGTTCTACACGGTGAGCGGCACCGGTCTTGCCACGCTCGCGCTTGGCGCAGCGGTGGCTCTGTTCAAGCACGACCTCAAGGGGTTGCTCGCCTATTCGACCATCAGTCACCTGGGCCTGATCACGCTGCTGTTCGGGCTGGATACGCCGCTGGCGGTAGTGGCCGGGGTGTTCCACATCATCAATCACGCGACGTTCAAGGCCTCGCTGTTCATGGCCGCGGGCATCATCGATCACGAGACCGGCACGCGCGACCTGCGCCGGCTGAACGGACTCGCGCGCTACATGCCGGTGACGGCAACGCTGGTGGCGGTGGCGGCCGCGGCCATGGCCGGGGTGCCGCTGCTCAACGGCTTCCTGTCCAAGGAGATGATGTTCACCAAGACGGTGCTGATGGACACCGGCACCGTGTACGACTGGGTCGTGCCGGCGGTGGCGACGCTTGCCGGAGCGTTCGCGGTGGCGTACTCGCTGCGGCTGGTGCACGACGTGTTCTTCAATGGCGAGCCGGTCGGTCTCGACCGCACGCCGCACGAGCCTCCGCGCTGGATGCGCGTGCCGGTCGAACTGCTCGCCGTGCTGTGCATCGTCGTCGGGGTCGTGCCCAATCTGGTGATCGGCCCGCTGCTGCAGACGGCGGTGAGCGGCGTGCTGTCGGGCAATGTCCCCGACTACAGCATCAGTCTCTGGCATGGCCTGAACCTGCCGCTCGCGTTGTCGGCGAGCGCGCTCGCCCTCGGCACGGTGATCTACTTCGCGCTCCAGCGCGGCTACAACCTGCACCGCTGGCGTGACGACGAGGGGCGAGGCAAGGCGGTGTTCGACGCGCTGCTCGCGGGGTCGACCGCGGCGGCGCGCGCACTGATCGAAGGCGTGCAGAACGGTTCGCTCCAGCGCTACCTGCTGCTGCTGCTGCTCGCGATCCTGGCGGCAGCCGCCTCGCCGTTCATCGACGAGCCGTACACGCTCGGCGACGAGGTGCTGCTGCCGAGTACGCCAGCCGCGGTCGCGCTGTGGGCGGCACTGGTGGCGGCGGTGATCGCGTGCGTGGCGCTCTACCGGCGGCGCCTGCTGGCGCTGATCGCCGTGGGCGCCGTGGGTCTGCTGGTGAGTCTGGCCTTCGTCCTGTTCTCGGCCCCGGATCTGGCGCTGACGCAACTCGCCGTGGAAGTGGTCACGGTTCTGCTGCTGATGCTCGCGCTCAATTACCTGCCTCAGCACTCGCCGCCGGAGCGCACGCTGCGTGCCGCGCGCGACGCACTGATCGCGCTCGCGGCCGGAGCCGGCGTTGCTGCGCTCGCCTACGCCGCGCTCACCCGGCCGCTGGCCAGCATATCGGGCTGGTATCTCGAGCAGACCATTCCCAGGGGGGGCGGGGCCAACGCCGTGAACGTGATCATCGTCGACTTCCGCGGCTACGACACGCTGGCGGAGATCCTGGTGCTGGCGGTGGCAGGCCTGACGATCCAGGCGCTGCTCGCCGGCTTCGTCGCGCCGCAGACGAGTGTCGCCCGCAGCCGGTTCTCCGCCGACGGCCAGCCGCTGATGCTGCGCGTGCCGGCAGCGTTCATTCTGCCGTTTGCGCTCGCGGTCTCGTTCTACCTGTTCCTGCGCGGTCACAACGAGCCCGGTGGCGGCTTCGTCGCGGGGCTGGTGACCGCGGTGGCGCTGCTGGTGCAGTACATGGCGCGGGGGCAGCACGCCGTGCTCGCGCGGCTGCGGCGCTCGTCGGCCGATGACTTCAACGACGACGAGGGCTTCGATCGCTGGATCGCTGCCGGCATGTTCGCCGTCGGGCTTACGGGAATCGGCTCGGCCGTGATCGGCTTTCCCTTCCTGACCAGCAGTCATGCGTATTTGTACCTGCCGGTGCTGGGCAAGGTGCCCCTCGCCTCGGCGATGTTCTTCGACCTGGGCGTGTACCTGTGCGTGGTCGGCAGCACGATGCTCATGCTGGCCTCGATCGGACGCATCAACGCCGATCCGCCGGCGCGCCCGACCGGCCCGGCTGGCGAGGGGGCGCGCACAGCCGTCGCCTCGCCGGTCGCAGGCGACCTCGGCACCGGGCCGGCGGGGGCACACTGATGGAACTGCTGGTGGCCAGCGGCATCGGCGTTCTCACCGCAGGCGGCGTCTGGCTGCTGCTGCGCGCGCGCACCTTCGCGGTGATGCTCGGGCTGACGCTGCTGTCCTACGCGGTCAACGTCTTCATCTTCGCGATGGGCCGGCTGGCGATCGGCGCCGCGCCACTGGTGGCCGAGGGCGTCGAGCGCTACGCCGACCCGCTGCCACAGGCACTGGTGCTCACGGCGATCGTCATCAGCTTCGGCATGACCGCGCTGCTGCTCGCCATTGCCGTGCGGCTGCGTTTCGACTCCGGGTCGGATCACGTGGATGAGATCGCCGCCATCCGCGAACCCGACGCCGGCCCGGTGCTGCGGGAGCCCCGGTGAACGCCGCGCTCGGCCACATGGTGATCGCGCCGGTGCTGCTGCCGCTGTTCTGCGCGGCGATGCTGGTCGCGCTCGGCGACGAGCGCCGGCGCGACGCCTGCCGCACGCTGTCGCTCGCCAACTGCGTGGCGCTCGTTCTCGCCTCCCTCTACCTGCTCGGCTGGGCCGCGACCGGGCAGACGGCGGTCTACGCCCTCGGAGACTGGCCGGCGCCCTACGGAATCGTGCTCGTGCTCGACCGGCTGTCGGCGCTGATGGTGGCTCTCGCCTCGCTGCTGGCGGTGGCGGTGTGCTGGTACGCCAGCGGCGGCTGGGACCGGCGCGGGCGGCACTTCCACGCGCTGCTGCAACTGCAGCTGATGGGACTCAACGGCGCGTTCCTCACCGGCGATCTGTTCAACCTGTTCGTGTTCTTCGAACTGCTGCTGATTGCCTCCTACGGGCTGATGCTGCACGGCGGCGGGGTGCAGCGCCAGCGCGCCACGCTGCACTACATCGTGTTCAACCTCGTGGGCTCGACGCTGTTCCTGTTCGCGGTGAGCCTGCTCTACGCGCTCACCGGCACGCTGAACATGGCCGATCTTGCCCTGCAGATCGCTGCGGCTGCGCCCGAGGACGCAGCGCTGCTGCAGGCCGCCGGACTGATGCTGCTCGTGGTCTTTGCAGTCAAGGCGGCGGTACTGCCGCTCGGGTTCTGGTTGCAGGCGAGCTACGGTGCCGCCTCGCCGCCGGTCGCCTGCCTGTTCTCGGTGATGACCAAGGTCGGCGTGTACGCGCTGATCCGCGTGTGCACGCTGATGTTCGGCGATCAGGCCGGCGTGGCGGCGAACCTCGCGGCGCCGTGGATGCTGCCGCTGGGCATCGCCACGCTCGCGCTGGCCAGCCTCGGCGTGCTGGCCGCGCGCGAGCTGACCGGCATCGCGACGTGGCTGGTGGTCGCCTCGGTGGGTTCGATGCTGGTGGCGGCGGGGACGTTCTCGCCGGCGGGCCTGTCGGCTGCGATGTTCTATCTGACGCACTCCACGCTGGCGATCGCGCTGCTGTTCCTGCTCGCCGGCGAGATCGTGCGCGAACGCGGGGCGGTCGCGGCT
>CANGUQ010000352.1 GCA_947456915.1 Betaproteobacteria bacterium | reverse complement strand
CGTCAGTGCTGCGCCTGGCCACGGCGGCGCGCGCGCAGCGCCACCAGAACGAGTCCGGAGGCCAGCAGCGCGGCCGACGCCGGCAGCGGCACCGCGATCACCTTGGCATCCGCAAGGGCAGTGCGTATCTGCTCGGGGGTGAGCTTGTCGAGCCCGGCGCCGTCGGGCGTGATGTCGCCGATCGTCGATGGCGTGATGCGCAGTGCGTTGCCGTTCGCGTCGGCCCCCGCCGCCATCAGATACGTCGGCCCCACGCCGGGGTCCTCGTGGCGCAGGCCGAGCAGATGCCCGACCTCGTGGGCGATCGTGTCCAGCCGCCCCTGCGCGAACACGAGATTGCTGATCGCAGCCCGGTTGCCGCCGAGCTGGGCAACGCCGTAGGCATCGACGATGCTGTTGACGAAGTACATCGCGATGGTCAGCGGATTCGCCGGGGCACCCGGCCCGAAGAAGAACAGGTTGCTGATCTCGGCGTCGCTGTCCAGAGACGTGAATACGCTGTTGTTGATCGAGGCGAACGGGAGATAGTTGAAGACGATGCCCGCCTGCGCCCAGATCTTGTTCGTCTCCGCGAGATAGAGCGTGCCGGCGCTGTTGCCGCAGTTTGCACCGGCGTTGTCGCAGACGCGGATCGGCAGGATGTTGATCGTGCCCGCGTGTGCGGCGACACTCGCCCCCAGCATCGCTGCCGCCAGCAGCAGCCGTGCGAGGGCGCCGACGCGGCGACCGCGGGGCGCATCCGCCCGACCGTTCATCGTCAAGTCCATCTTCATCCTCTGGTCCGGTCGGCCGCCCCGTGCGGCCTCTGCAGGAGCATTCTCCAGCCCATGTTCAACGATAGGCCAGCCCGCAGCGCAAGTCCACCCCCGGGGGTTCGCTCGGCACAGTCGGTCCTCGAGCACGTGTTCGGCTACCGGAGCTTCCGCGGCTCGCAGCAGGCCATCGTCGAGCACCTCGTCGCCGGCGGCGACGCGCTGGTGCTGATGCCCACCGGCGGGGGCAAGTCGCTGTGCTACCAGATCCCGGCGATCGTGCGCGAGGGCGTGGGCGTCGTCGTCTCGCCGCTGATCGCGCTGATGCAGGATCAGGTGGACGCCCTCAGGCTCGCCGGCGTGCGCGCCGCCTTCCTGAACTCCACGCTCGATGCGCGCAGCGCGCGCGAGGTGGAGCGCGATTTCGCGACCGGCGCGCTCGACCTGCTGTACGTCGCCCCGGAGCGGCTGCTCACCGACCGCTTTCTCGATCTCGCCTCGCGCGCGTCGATCGCGCTGTTCGCGATCGACGAGGCGCACTGCGTGTCGCAGTGGGGGCACGACTTCCGGCCCGAGTACATCCGCCTGTCGGTGCTGCACGAGCGCTTCCCGCAGGTGCCGCGCATCGCGCTCACCGCAACCGCCGACGCGATCACCCGTCGCGAGATCGTCGCGCGCCTCGCGCTGGAGGATGCAGCGCTGTTCGTGTCGAGCTTCGACCGGCCGAACATCCGCTACCGCGTAGTCGAGAAGGACGGCGCGCGCGAGCAGCTCGCCCGCTTCCTGCGCGGCCGGCCGGCAGGCGATGCAGGGATCGTCTACTGCCAGTCGCGGCGCAAGGTCGAGGAGACCGCGCAGTGGCTGGAGCGGCTGGGCCACACCGCCCTGCCCTACCACGCCGGCCTCGACGCACAGCTGCGCCGCACGCACCAGCAGCGCTTCCTGCGCGAGGACGGTGTGGTGATGGTGGCGACGGTCGCCTTCGGCATGGGTATCGACAAGCCGGACGTGCGCTTCGTCGCCCACCTCGATCTGCCGCAGAGTCTTGAGGGTTACTACCAGGAGACCGGGCGCGCCGGGCGCGACGGCGAGGCTGCCGAGGCGTGGCTCGCCTACGGGCTGGCCGACGTCGTCATGCTGAGAAACCGCATCGACGAGTCGGGCTCGCCCGACGAGGTCAAGCGGGTCGAGCGGCAGAAGCTCGATGCGATGCTCGGCTACTGCGAGACCACCCGGTGCCGGCGCCGCGTGCTGCTCGACTACTTCGGCGAGACGCTGGACGCGCAGTACCGCTGCGGCAACTGCGACAACTGCCTGGAGCCGCCACAGACCGTCGACGGCACGGTGCCGGCGCAGAAGCTGCTGTCGGCGGCGCTGCGCACCGGCCAGCGCTTCGGTGCAGGCCACCTGATCGACCTGCTCACCGGCAAGGCGACGCCACGCATGGTGCAGTTCGGTCACGACAGGCTGCCGACCTTCGGCGTGGGCAGCGAGTTCGACGAAACCGGCTGGCGCGCGGTGGCCCGGCAGCTGGTCGCCGCCGGCTATCTGCACGCCAACGCCGAGCGCTACGGGGCGCTGCAGCTGACCGAGCCGGCGCGCGCGCTGCTCAGGGGCGAGGTGAAGATCGAGCTGCGCTGCGTGTCGCGGCGCGACATGCGCACGCGCGAGCGCGCTTCCCGTGCCGGCCGCGCGGCCGTGCCGGCCGGCGTCGATGCTGCCCTGCTCGAGGCGCTGCGTGCGCTGCGCCGGCGGCTCGCCAGCGAGCAGGGCGTGCCCGCGTACGTCGTGTTCAACGATGCGACGCTGACCGAGATGGCGCTGCTGCGCCCGCGCAGCGAGAGCGAACTGCGTCGGGTAAACGGCGTCGGCGACACCAAGCTCGCCCGCTACGGCGAGGCGTTCCTCCAGGTGCTGCGCGCTGCCGGCTGACCGGCACCTCGCCCTGCCGGGCGGCACAGCGCGGTCAGTCCGCCCGCAGCGCGGGCACGCTCGTCGCGCACGGAGGCGCCATTACGGGTACGCTGCGCGCATGGTGTCCGCACCCCTGCCGCGGGGACTGCCTCCTCTGCGAGAACCCGCGGCGGGCTACCGTGGGTGCGTGGTACCGGTGCGGCCGACACCCCTCCGCCACAGGCCGCCCCCTCTGCGAGAACACTCGATGGACCTGCGACCCCTTGCCCCCGACTTCGGCGCCGAAGTGCTCGGCGCCACGCTCATCGACGTTACCGAACGCGACGACGCGTACGCCTTCGTGCGCGCGGCGTTCGAGGAACACTCGGTACTGCTGTTCCGCAACCAGCAGATCAGCGACGAGCTGCAGGCCGCGTACTCGCGCCGCTTCGGCGAACTGGAGATCGCCAAGGTCGCCTCGCTCGGCGAAGGCACGCCGTTCAGCATCCTGACCAACGTCGATCGCGCCACCGGCGCACTGGTCGCCCCCGATCACAAGGAGGCGCTGCGCGCGAGGGCCAACCAGCTCTGGCACACCGACAGTTCGTTCAAGGCACAGCCGGCACTCGCCTCGGTGCTGTCCGCGCGCACGATCCCGCCAAGCGGCGGCGAGACCGAGTTCGCCTCGCAGCGCAGCGCCTGGGCGCGGCTGCCGGAGGACATGCGCGCGCGCATCGCCGACCTCTGCGTCTGGCACGACTATGCACACTCGCGCGGCCAGATCGCGCCGCACCTCGCCTCCGAGCGCGAGCGCAATGCGATGCCGCCGGTGTGCTGGCGCATCCGCTGGCGCAATCCGGTCAACGGACGCGATGCGCTCTATCTGGCGTCGCACGCGTACGCGATCGAGGGCATGCCGCGCGAGGAAGGCTACGCGCTGATCAGGGAACTGATCGCCCACGTCACCGACCCGGCACACACGTATCTGCACCGCTGGCAGGCCGGCGACGTGGTGATGTGGGACAACCGGGCGACGATGCACCGCGGTCGGCCGTGGCCGGACAACCTGCACGCGCGGCTGATGAAGCGTACGACGATCAGCGCATCGGACGCAGACGGTGTCGCGGCGACACGGGCACCGTGCAGCGGGGAGACGGTCGGTCGCGTACTGCAGGCCGCCGGCTGAGGCGCAACCGGAACGGGCGTACCGGGCGCCGCCCCCCCGCTGACGCTGCCGACGCGACCCTCCGGCCCGCAGCACACTGGCCGAACGGACCATCCGCCCCGGCAGCGGGAGCGCGATTCGCCGTACATTCGGAGCGATGGACAGGTCGTCATGCATTCACGCTCCCGGTGGCCGACCGCGCTCGGCGGGTCGGGCGGCGCTCACACGCGTCGGCGCTGCGCTGCTCGCCGCCGCGACGCTCGGACTGAGCGCCTGCGACCCGGGGCACCCGGCCGATCGCGCCGCGGCCGGCCGGACGGCGAGCGACGATCCGTCTGCACCAAGTGCCGACACCACGCGCTTGCAGCAGCAGCCTCTGCGCGCCGCCGCCCGTGCGCCGCGCACGCGGGAACTCGCCGAACTCGGCCGCGCGCTGTTCTTCGAGACGCGTCTGTCCGAGCCGCCCGGCCAGTCCTGCGCGAGCTGCCACGATCCGCGCTGGGCGTTCGCCACGCCGCGCGAGCGGATGCAGGCCGGCATCACGCCCGGCGCACATGGCGATCGCTTCGGCATGCGCAACGCCCCCTCGCTGATGTACGCGGCATTCACCCCGGCCCCGCACTACGACGCGCGGCGCTCGACGCTGGTCGGCGGCCTGCTGCTCGATCAGCGCGCGGCCTCGCTGGAAGCGCAGGCGCTGCATCCGCTGTTCAACCCGGCGGAGATGGCCAACACCTCGCCGCGCTCGCTCGCCGCGCGGCTGCGCGCGCTGCCCCAGGCGCCACGCATCGCGCAGCTGTTCGGCGCGCGCGCGCTCGTCGATCCGGCGCAGGCGATGCAGGCAGTGGCGAGCG
>CANGUQ010000351.1 GCA_947456915.1 Betaproteobacteria bacterium | reverse complement strand
CGCCCATCGCCGTGCCGCTCACAACGCGACCTGTTGCCCCGGGGCGGCGACCTGCGCGGCCCAGTGCAGCCGCTCGCGCACGGCCTGCGCGAAGATCTCGGCTGTTCCCGCCTCGCCATGCACGATCCAGGTCCGTGCCGGCGGTTGCGCGAAGCCGCCGAGCCAGCCGAGCAGCGCGCCCTGATCGGCGTGCGCGGACAGCCCGCCGATCGTGTGGATCTTCGCCCGCACCGGGATGTCCTCGCCGAACAGACGCACGCGCCGGGCGCCGTCGACCAGACGCCGCCCCAGCGTGCCCTGCGCCTGGAAGCCGGTGATCACTACCGAGCACTCCGAGCGCGGCAGGTTGTTGCGCAGGTGGTGCTTGATGCGGCCGGCGTCGCACATGCCGCTCGCCGAGATGATCACCGCCCCGTGGCGGATGTCGTTCAGGCGCATCGAGTCCTCGACACTCTCGCTGAAGCGGATGCGCGCGGGCGCGCGCCGGCTGCCGCCACGCACCGCGCGCGCGAGCTCCTCGGTCTCGGGGTCGAGCTCCGCGCGGTGAGCGAGGGTGATCTCGGTGGCGGCTGCGGCGAGTGGCGAGTCGACGTAGATGTCCATCGGCGGCAGCCGCCCCTCGCGGGTCAGGCGCAGGAACAGCAGCAGCAGATCCTGCGTGCGCCCCACGGCGAATGCCGGGATGATCACGTTGCCGCGGCGGTGCTCCAGCGCGTCGGTCATCGCCTCCACCAGTTCGTCGAGCGTGGCCTCCAGCGTGCGGTGCAGCCGGTTGCCGTAGGTCGACTCCACCAGCAGGGTGTCGGCGTGCGCGATCGTGGCGGCATCGCGCACCAGCGGATGACCGGGTTGTCCGAGGTCACCGGAGAACACCACCGTGCGCGCGGCCGAAGTCCCCGCGGCCAGTTGCACCTCGATCGTCGAGGAGCCGAGGATGTGGCCTGCGTCGCGCAGCAGCACGTTCACGCCCGGGGCGACGGTGATCGTCTCGCCGTAGCGATGGCGCCGGAACAGCGCGATCACGCGCTCGGCGTCCTCGATCGTGTACAGCGGGTCATCGGACGCGCCGCGCCGTCGTGCCTCGCGCGCGCGCGCGCCGTGGCGCGGCGCGTCTGCGGCGTGCTCCTGCCGCCACTGCGCTTCCTTCTGCTGGATGTGCGCCGAGTCGCGCAGCATTACCGAGGCCAGATCGGCGGTGGCCGCCGTGCAGTGGATCGGCCCGGAGAAGCCGTGTGCGACCAGCCGCGGCAGAAGTCCGGAGTGATCGATGTGCGCGTGGGTGAGCAGCACGAAATCGAGCGTTCGCGGGTCGAAGGCGAAGTCGTGCCGGTTCTTCGTCTCCGCGTCGCGACCGCCCTGGAACAGGCCGCAGTCGACGACGAAGCGCGCGTGCGCGGTCTCGATCAGGTGGCACGAGCCGGTGACCTCGCCGACGCCGCCGAGAAAGGTCAGCCGGGGCAGGGCGGGCGCGCGTGCGGCCGGTGCGGTCGGGTCAGGCATCCAGTGTCGCCTCCAGTGCCGCCTCGGTGGCCTCGACGAGATGATCGATCTGCGCGAGGTCGATCACGTACGGGGGCATGAAGTAGACGGTGTTGCCGATCGGTCGCAGCAGCAGTTCGCGCTGCAGCGCTTCGGTGAACAGGGTGCGGGCGAAGTCGCGCGGCGCGCAGTCCACCTCGAACGCCCAGATCATGCCGAGGTGGCGGAAGTTGCGCACCGCCGGGTGCACGGCGAGGCGTTGCGCGCGCGCGCTGAGCGCTGCGCCGAGCGTACGATTGGCGGCGAGCGTGTCGTGCTGTTCGAACAGGTCGAGCGTGGCGAGCGCAGCGCGGCAGGCGAGCGGATTGCCGGTGTACGAGTGCGAGTGCAGGAAGGCGCGCGCGCTGCTGTCGTCGTAGAACGCGCGATACACCTCGTCGGTGGTGAGCACCACCGACAGCGGCAGATAGCCGCCGGTGAGCCCCTTGGACAGGCACAGGAAGTCGGGCGCCACCTGCGCCTGCTCGCAGGCGAACATCGTTCCGGTGCGGCCCATGCCAGTCATGATCTCGTCGGCGATCAGGTGCACGCCGTGGCGCGTGCACAGCTCGCGCGCCCCGCGCAGGTACTGCGGGTGATACATCCGCATGCCCGATGCACCCTGCACCAGCGGCTCGACGATCATCGCCGCGACCTCGGCGTGGCTGCGCTCCAGTACTGCAGCGAGCGCGGCGAGAGCGTCGTCCACGCACTGCGTGCAGCACGGCTCGCGCGGATCGGTGATCGGCGAGCTGCGTGCCGGACCGGGCACGATGATCGGCGTGCGCAGCAGCGGCGCGTAGGCGTCGCGGTACAGCGCGAGGTCGGTCACCGCCAGCGCACCCAGTGTCTCGCCGTGGTAGCTGCCGGCCAGCGCGACGAAGCGCTGCTTGCCCGGCCGCCCGGTGTTGCGCCAGTAGTGGAAACTCATCTTCAGGGCGATCTCGGTCGCCGATGCGCCATCGCTGCCATAGCTCGCGTGGCCCAGCGCGCCGCCGCTTGGCGAGCGCGGCGCGATCGCTGCCAGCCGCTCCGACAGCTCGACCACCGGGCGATGGGTGAAGCCGGCGAGCATCACGTGATCGAGCGTGCCGAGCTGGTCGATCAGCTGCGCGTTGATCTGCGCATTGCAGTGGCCGAACAGATTGACCCACCACGAACTGACCGCGTCGAGATAGCGGCGACCGTCGCAGTCGTAGAGCCACGCGCCCTCGCCGCGGGCGATCGGCACCATCGGCAGCGTCTCGTGCTGCTTCATCTGCGTGCACGGATTCCAGACGTGCGCGAGGCTGCGCGCGAGCAGTTCGTCGTTGGCACTCATCGGGCGTATCTGCTGATGGGATAGTGCTCCGCTCGGCTCGCTGTCGCAGGCGTGACGCCCGGCGCGATGCGCTGCCGGTCGCAGTCGCCGGCGCAGCGGCGGCGATTCAACTCGGTGCGCGATCGTGTCGATAAGGGTCTTGACCGTGGCGCTGGACTTGCTTCAATAGTCACTGTCGAGAATACCGCGAAACGTCCGCGGCCCCGCACGCCGCACTGGTGCGAGTCTGCGCCCGGATGTCCGCGGCTGCTTCGGATTGTTCCGGTTTCGTTCGTTCGGTGCTTTTCGCTTGTTCCTGCCCGCTCTGGAGGTGATCGATGGCGTTGAATCTTTCCGGGTTGATCGAAGCACAGTGCAACGCGATGCGGCTGCCGCTGGTCGCGGTGACACTGGCAGCCGTGCCGTGTCGCGACACGCCGGTGATCCTCACGCTGCACTGGCACGGTTTCGTGCGCGAGCGGCTCGCCGACGTGCCCGAAGCCGGTGCGGTGGCGTTCCGGTCGGTGCCCAGCTCTGCGGTGCAGCTCAACGATCGCTGGGACGATCTGGAAGACGTCGACCGTGCCGCGCTCGATGCCGCGTGGACGCTCGGTGCGTGGGACGTCGCCCGCTCCGAGCGGCGCGCGTGCATGCGCCCGGGTGCCGAGGCGCGCGAGTTCCACGAGTGCCGGCAGGCATTCAGCGCGTTCCCGTACGGTGTCGACGGCAGCGAAGTGGTGGTCAAGGACGCCCCGGATCAGGACGAACTGCTGTCGCTCGCGCGCGTGCGCGGCTATCTGATGTGGCTGTTCCGGCCGGTGTGCAACGGGCTGTGGAAGGAGGTGGCGGACGACCCCTCGCTGCGGCCTGACGGCACGCGCGAGCCGCCGTGTCCGGTGCTGCCGGTCGCACCGCGGCTGGAGCGCGATGCGAAGACCGTCTACCGGTTGGGCGTGCCGGGGCCGCTGATCGCCTGAAGGCTGCATCGCGCCGCTCAGCGGGCGGACTCGAGCCCGCGCGCGAACTGCACCAGCAGCCGGTTGAAGCGTTCGGGCTGATCGACGAACAGTGCGTGCCCCGAGTTGTGGAACACCTCGACGCGCGTGCCGGCGCGGTGCGCACGCAGGCTGGCCGCCTGCTCGGCGAACTGCGGCGTCACCACGTAGAGCAGCGGCAGCTTCAGGGCGCGCACGATCGTGCGCCAGTGCTCGCGCGGAATCGCGCTGGGGAACAGCGACAGGCTGTCTTCCAGCGCAAGCCGCAGCGCGCCGTCGACCAGCGCACGTACCTCGCGCGCCGGCGGCGGCTGGCGAAAGATCGCGCGCACGAACGCCTCCAGCGCGCTCGCGCGATCGGCGCGCAGCCGCTCGGCGAAGCTCGGCCCGGGACCGGCAGGCGGCACCGGCTCCTCGCCTACCGAACTGTCCACCAGCACCACGCCGGCGAACGGATCGGTGCCGAACAGGTGGATCGCCTGCAGCGCCTCCAGCGCGGCCAGCGACCAGCCCACCACGATCACCGGTGCGTGCGCGGTGGCGAACTCGTGCAGATCCTGCGCCCGCCAGTCGATCGAATAGCCGTGGGCGGGCATGTCCGACTCGCCTTGCCCGCGCGGATCGAGCGCGTGGACTGCACGATCGGCTGCGAGCGGCGCCATCTGCGCAGCGAAGATCGACGCCGGCATGCTCCAGCCCGGCACCAGCAGGAACGAGGGTCGGGTCGTGCGCTTGCCCAGGCTCAGGCAGGAGAGCTCGGTACCGTCCGAGGTCCGGAAGCGGGTGCGCACCGGGGCGGTCGAGAGTTGCATGCGCCGAAGTCTCGCACGACTGTGCGTGGCCCGGCGGGCGCAGCGGCCTGCGCGAGCGGTGTCGCGCCAGCCCGG
>CANGUQ010000350.1 GCA_947456915.1 Betaproteobacteria bacterium | reverse complement strand
TGCGCGACGCGATCGTGGACTTCGAGCCCAGACTGCTCGCAGCCGATCTGCAGGTCACCGCGGACATGGGCGGGCGGGCGGGTGATGGTCACAACGTCGTATCGTTCAAGATAGATTGCAGGCTCTGGGCGCAGCCGGCCCCGGTCTATCTGATGCTCAGGTCCGACATCGATCTCGAGAGCGGACAGACACGAGTGGGCGAAGCGTCATGAGCGCGGTTTCGCTGCGCCGCCATCGCCATCTTTCGCCGGATCCGGTCTGATGGATCCACGGTTTCTCGAGTACTACAACGCGGAACTCCTGCACGTGCGCGACAGCGCCGCGGAGTTCGCGCGCGAGTTTCCCAAGGTTGCGGGCCGACTCGCACTGTCCGACACCGAGTGTGCGGATCCCTACGTGGAGCGCCTGCTCGAGGGGTTCGCCTACCTCGCTGCGCGTCTGCAGCTGCGGATCGACTCCGAATTCCCGCGCTTCACCCAGCACCTGCTGGAGATCGCGTATCCGGATTATCTGCCGCCGACCCCGGCGATGGCGGTGGCGAAGTTCGTTCCCGAAAGCGGGGATGCCTCGCTCGCCGGTGGATTCACCATCGAGCGCGGGACTGCGCTCATCGCCAGCAAGCTGGCGGACGACACCACCAGTTGCGAGTTCCGCACGGCGCTGCCGGTGACGCTCTGGCCGCTGGAACTCACCGCCGCAAGCTACCGGCAGTACGCCGGCGAACTTCCTGCCGGAATCGGTCCCGAGCAGGCGCCCAAGGCCGTGCTGCGCCTGCGGCTGCAGGCTACCGCCGGTCTGAAGCTGTCGCAGATCAGGATGAGTGCGCTCCCGGTGTATCTCGGTGGCATCGAGAGCGTCGCGCATCGCCTCTACGAGCAGCTCCTCGGCCACGCAGTGGGCTATGTCGGCATGGTCCCCGGGCAGAAGCGGGTGATCGGCCCGGTGCACCCGGGCTCGGCCCTGCGCGAGATGGGATTTCGCGACGACGAGTCGCTGCTGATGCCGAGTCTGCGCACGTTTCAGGGACATCGCCTGCTGCAGGAGTATCTCGCCTTCCCGTCGCGCTTCCTGTTCGTCGAACTGACCGGACTCGACCGCACGCTGCGTTCGGCTGGCGACCAGAGCGAAATCGAGCTTGCCGTGCTGCTGTCGAGGTTCGAGCCTGCGCTCGAGGGGGCCGTCTCCCACGATGATCTGTTGCTGCACTGTTCGCCGATCATCAACCTGTTTCCGAAGCGCGCCGACCGCATTCATCTGAGCGACAGCGTGAGCGAGCACCACGTCGTCCCGGACATCGCGCACCCGATGGATTTCGAGGTATTCCGCATCACGGCCATCACCGGTTACGGCGAGGGTGTCGAGCAGACCCACGAGTTCCATCCCTTCTACGCCACGCTGGACCGGCACGACACTTCCGAGGCCAGCCGCTTCTACACGGTGCGTCGCGCGCCACGGGTGATGTCGGACCGGCAGCGCCGCAGCGGGGCACGCACTGGATATCTGGGCAGCGAGGTGTTCGTGAGCCTGGTCGACGCGCACGAGGCGCCTCATGCGGAACAGCTCAAGCAGCTCGCGGTGACGGCGCTGTGCACGAACCGCGACCTGCCTCTGCGCATGCCGCTCGGCAACGCCCGTACCGATTTCACGCCCGTGGCGTCGGGGCCGGTGCGCGAGGTACGCTGCATCAAGGGCCCCAGTGCACCGATCGCATCGCACAAGCCGGGCGAATCGTCCTGGCGACTGATCAGCCTGCTTGCCCAGAACTATCTGTCGTTGCTCGACACGACACCGGAGTCCGGCGCGCAGGCTCTGCGGGAACTGCTCGGCATCCTCGGCGCGTCGGACTCGACCGCCGCCAGCCATGCGGCGAGCCTGCGCTCGGTCAGTTCGCAGCAGATCGTGCGCCGGTTGCCGGCCCGCGGGCCGGTGGCGTTCGGCCGTGGCGTCGAAGTGGTGATCGAGGTCGACGAGACGCAGATGGGGGGCAGCGGGGCGTTTCTGTTCGGGTCCATTCTGCGGCACTACCTGTGCAGGCACGCGACGCTGAATTCGTTCGTCGAGACCCGGCTGCGTGTGATGGGCAAGGGCGAGGTGATGAGATGGCGACCGATAGTCGGCGCGCGCCCGATCCTGTAGGGCTCCTCGATGCGATCGGCGCCGAGCCGTATCGCTTCGACTTCTACCAGGCGGTACGCAGGCTGGAAGCTGCGTATCCCCAGTCGCCGCGGGTGGGCGACGCCCGCCGTTGCCGCGAGGAGCCCTTGCGGTTCGGGCAGCAGGTGTCCCTTGCGTTCGCGCCGTCGACCGTTTCCGAGCTCGTGCCCCGGACGGAACGCGGGACCCCCGCGCGATTGCGGGTCGCCTTCTTCGGTCTGTTCGGCCCGAATGGTCCGTTGCCGCTGCATCTGACCGAGTACGCTCATGCCCGGGCGCTGCACGCCGGCGATCGCACGCTCGCTGCATTCGCCGACATCTTTCACCATCGGCTGCTGTCGATCTTCTACCGGATACGCGCTCGCGCGAATCCGGTTTCGAGCCTGGACCGGCCCGGAGACCGGAGATTTCCGCTGTTCGTCGGATCGTTCGCGGGACTGGGCTTGCCCTCGATGTGCGGCCGGGATTCCGTTCCGGATCTCGCCAAGTACGCGCGCATCGGTCTGCTTTCACGCGCGACTGCGAGCGCGAGCGGCCTTGCCACGCTGATCGCCGATTACTTCAGGCTGCCGGTGCGGATCGAGGAGTTCACGGCGCACTGGATGTCCCTGCCCGAGGATTCACTGACCCGGCTGGGACACGGCGAGGTCGCCGAACTCGGCGGGACTGCAGTGATCGGCAGCCGCGTCTGGGATCTGCAGTCCCGCTTCCGCGTGGTGATCGGCCCGCTTACCCTGGACGAGTACGAGCGCTTCCTGCCGACCGGATCGAGCTTCCAGCGACTGGTAGACTGGATCCTGAACTATGCGGGCTTTGCGCTCGCATGGGATTGCAAGCTGATTCTCAACAAGAACGAGGCACCGCCGCTCGTCCTGGGGTTCTCCGGTCGCCTCGGCTGGACGACCTGGCTGGGCGCGCGGATCCAGGACCGGGACGCGGAGGACCTCGTGCTGCGGCCGCCGACCCGTCCCGGTCACGTCGATACACGCGAACTGTATCCGGCAGCAGGCGGATCCGATGGCGAGAAGAGCGGTTCGCGTCAGACGCCCCGTCCGGGCGCGGCCGTGGCCTGGCAATGAATTTCCGGCGTTGCTGCCTGCGCCGGGTAGCGGTCCCGCGCGTCCGGATCCCGTCCTGCGGGGCGGCCGGTCAATACAACCCTGCATCTCAGGAGTTTCTGCATCATGGCTGAAATCAGTCGCGTCAATCTGTTCGGCAAACTGAATCCGCTGGGCTACAAGGCGATCGAGGGCGCCACGGTGTTCTGCAAGCTCCGCGGAAACCCGTACGTCGAGC
This sequence comes from Betaproteobacteria bacterium, assembly GCA_947456915.1. Classification (GTDB taxonomy): domain Bacteria; phylum Pseudomonadota; class Gammaproteobacteria; order Burkholderiales; family CAIKXV01; genus CAIKXV01. The sequence goes on along the minus strand of CANGUQ010000350.1, from coordinate 1,278 downwards.
TGGTGCACTGGATGCATCAGATACTGCAGATGCAGGACAGCGACCTGCATCGCATCATCCGCCACTGCGGTCTGGATGCGTCTCGCCTCGCGGCCGACATGACGCGGGCGCTGGATCAGTTGCCGCGGGGAGCGACATCGATCTCGGACCTGTCGGAACACATCGACAGTGCGATCGAGCGCGGCTGGGTGTTCGGCTCGCTCATGTTCAATGCCTCGGCCGTGCGTACCGGGTATCTGCTCATCGGGATGCTCAAGAGCAATGCGCTGCGCAACGTGCTGTATTCGATCTCGGCCGAGTTTCGCAAGGTGAAGATCGACGACCTCGCGGAGGACTTCGCGAAGATCGTCGGTGGTTCGCCGGAGGACGCGCAGGCCGCCCAGGACGGATCGGACGTGGTTGGTGGCGGGGCAGGCCCCGGCGAGGCGAGCGGTGCGATCGCGCCGGCGGCCATGGGCAAGCAGGAAGCGCTGAAGAAGTTCACCGTGGACCTGACCGAACAGGCGCGGCAGGGAAAGATCGATCCGATCGTCGGACGCGACGACGAGATTCGCCAGATCATCGACATCCTGATGCGGCGGCGGCAGAACAACCCGCTGCTGACCGGCGAGGCCGGCGTCGGCAAGACCGCGGTGGTGGAGGGCTTCGCGCTTCGCATCGCCTCCGGCGACGTCCCGCCGCCGCTCAAGGACGTGTCGTTGCGGGTGCTCGACGTCGGCCTGCTGCAGGCCGGCGCCTCGATGAAGGGCGAATTCGAGCAGCGGCTGCGCTCGGTGATCGAGGAGGTGCAGGCCTCGGCCAGGCCGATCATCCTGTTCATCGACGAGGCGCACACGCTGGTCGGTGCCGGCGGTGCTGCAGGTACGGGTGATGCCGCCAACCTGCTCAAGCCGGCGCTCGCGCGCGGCACGCTGCGTACCGTTGCCGCGACCACCTGGGCCGAATACAAGAAGCACATCGAGAAGGATCCGGCCCTCACGCGGCGATTCCAGGTCGTTCAGGTTCCCGAGCCCACGGAAGAGAAGGGTATCCTGATGATGCGCGGCCTCGCCTCCACGCTCGAGAAGCATCACAAGGTGCAGCTGATGGACGAGGCGATCGAAGCCGCGGTCCGGCTGTCGCACCGCTACATCCCGGCCCGGCAACTTCCCGACAAGGCAGTGAGCCTGCTCGATACGGCCTGCGCGCGGGTAGCGATCAGTCAGCACGCGGTGCCGCCCGAGGTGGAGGATTGCCGGCGCCGGATCGACGCGCTGGAGAACGAACTGGCGATCATCG
>CANGUQ010000349.1 GCA_947456915.1 Betaproteobacteria bacterium | reverse complement strand
TCGCACAGGCCACCGGCCAGCAGCACGCGTGCGTCGCCGAGCGGCGCGGCGCTGGGCATGAAGAGATTGCCCTTGCACGCTGGCGGCTGCGGCAGGCGCTGCCAGCCGGGCCGGTCACCCCGCCACGCCAGCGGCTCGGCGTGCGGAAACCGGTACGTCCCGGTTCCAGCCGCGAAGCGCTCGCGCAGCGATCGCATCGGCCGCCCGCCTTCGGGGCCGTAGCTCAGGTCATCGCCGAAGAGCAGGACGGTACCGTCCTGCAGCGCGGTCACCGTCGAGGCCTTGCGGCCGTGCTCCAGATACGCACCGATCGCGCGCAGCGTCCCCGCAGGGGCAGAGCCATCCGAGGGTGTCGTGCCATCGGCAGGCGCCGCCCCCGACCATACTCCGGCGAGCAACGCGAACGCCAGGACACCCGCGCGCAGCGAGCTCGATCGTCTCTCGACGCGAACGCTGTTCCAAGCGAACTCCAGCGACATGCCCCTCGACCCTCCCCGGTGCAACGGCACGGTCCCGCGATGCAGCGACGGACCGGGCACACAGGCCGTCTCCCCGCGGTGACCTGTCGCAGCGTCTGCATCGGCATTGTTGCTCTTTTCTTGATGTTCCCAAGCCGCGCGATCGGGGGACCGCCACGCATTCGTATCGATTACCCCGTTCGTCGGCGCCGGGCTCCCCCAGTGTTCCGCCCGGCTGGCGAGCGGGCAGGGGGTCTGCTACTGTCCTCGACGGAGCGCGGCTCGCACGCCGTGTGCCCTCTCACGATGCCGCTCACGATCCGACTGCTCTCCCGACCGGGCCTTTGCGCCTGTCTGCGTCGCACGCTTGCCGGGCTCCTGCTGGTCGCCGCGGCTTCGGCGTCTTGCGCCTCCCCCGGCAGCGGGCTGAACCACGCCGACATGTCCGGCATCCGGGAAGGCACGCTGGGGCGCCAGATGATTGTGCTGTGCGTGGAGCGTGACGGGCGACGCGCGTACTACCGTGCCGCCGATGCCATCGAGCACGTCATGATCGCGGAGGGCCACGACCGGGTCGAGCGGGTCGATGGCCGTCCCACCCACCGCTGGATCGGCGACGCCCGGCCGCTCGGGTTTCATCGCACGCTGCCGCCGCACGCCGATCGCCTGCGTCCGCCAGTGCGCGTGTCGCCCCGCGGCTCGGCGAAGACCCGGTGCCAGCTGAAGCTGTAGTGCGCGGGGGGACGAGCGCTCAGTTCGCCTGCACGGCGCGGCGTCCGTAGAACTGGAGGATGACATCGGCGAAGTTCCCGATCAGGAGCCTCGCAACGCCCTCGGCATACCAGTTGAACTGCGTGCTGACGCGATAGTGCATCGCGATACGCAACTCGGTCATCTGCGCGCTGACCGGGGTCAGCGTGTACGACGTGTCGAGCAGATCGAAGTAGTGACCGCCGATCATCACGTGGTCATCCAGCGCCCTCGGCGGAAACGAGTCCTTCTCGAAGCGATAGATCCAGCGCACGTGCCGGTCTTCCTGCCAGTCGGTGGCGACCTGATCGAAGTGAATGGACTTGCCCATCGAGACCTTCCGGACGAAGCCGGCGGGTGTGCGTTCGGTGACTCCCGCGATCGGCAGCGGAACACCGATGCGATACATCCACGCGTGGCCCACTTCGTCCGGCCTGATGTCTCGTGCATCGTGGATATGTCGCCATATCTGCTGCGGCGAGGCCTCGACGACGAGCGTCCGCTCGATCTTTCCGATGCGCTGGTAGCTGCTCTCGTCGGCCGGCAGGAAGCCCAGCAGCACGGGCAGGGCGGCGAGGCTGTACACCGCTCCTCGACGCCGCCGGCTGATGCGACAGATCGCCCCCATGACCAGGCCGCCGAATGCGCCAAGCACGGCGAACAGGGGCAGGATGATCACCGCACAGATCAGTCCTTCGATCAGGATCGCCATCGTGCCCAGCACGAAGAACGCATTGGTCAACATCGGGGCCCAGATGTAGTAGGCCCACGTGCGGCGTTGCCTTGCCTCGGCCGCGTAGACGGTGACGGCGCCGACGGCGACCGGGGCGAGGTAGACGAACGCGCCTTGCATGGCCGTGAAGGCGCCGCCGGGCTGGCCGGAAAAGATCAGCCGCAGAACGATCCCGGTCAACGCACCGATGGCGAGCGGCCACCAGCTGGAGAACGGAAGCCCCCGGCGTGTTCGTTCCGAACGCGGGTCGACCGGGGGCGAGCGCTCCTCGACTGCAGCACTCGGCTCGGGAGGTGGCGGTGGCGTGGTGCTCATCGATGCGGATGTCCTCTCACTCAAGCGCGACGCATCCGGCCGAACGCGCCGGGCGGGTGCAGCGAAACCAGCTCGTCACGGGCGGGCAAGTCATGCGGCAGGCGCACCGACCAGATCAGTCCTGCACCGCGAAGTGCCGAGAGGACCCACCAACCGGGGTCCCATTCGCCCGGATACAGCCCGAGGCGCGCCGAACCGGGAAAGGCATGATGATTGTTGTGCCAGCACTCGCCCATCGTCAGCAGCGACGCGAAGCGAATGTTTCGCCCCTGTACCGCAGCCCCTCGGACCTCGAAATTCATGTGGCCGCGGTTGTGTGCGAGGTAGCCGATCAGCCAGTGTCCGAGGATGCAGGCAGTGACGCGTGCGCACAGCCCCCAGAAGACGAACGACCATCCACCCAGCAGGTAGAGCGCCCCCGCGACGGGCAGTTGCTGCGCCATCCAGGTCCGTTCCAGAAACCGATAGAACCGATCGTCGGCGATGCGGGCTTCGAGACGCAGCGCAGGCGGATGGGCAAGTCTGAGCTCGCAGTTCAGTTGCCACCACGCGTCGAGCGGGAACGCGCGCCCGTGCCGCAGATAGTCGTGACAGTCCGGCAGGCGCTGCGCGTAGTCGCGCAATTCATGCTGGCGCAGCAGACCCAGCGGACCCGCGAGCCCGACCTGTACGCCCAGGTAGACGAGCGTGTACTCGAGCCAGCGAGGGCACTGGAAGCTGTCGTGGATCAGCTTGCGATGGCTGCCCAGCGAGTGCCCCAGCAGCAGCACTGCAGCCGTGGAGGCCAGAAAGACGATCAACGCTTCCCAGGTGAACGTGGCACAGCCGCCCGCGATCGCAGCGCAGGCCATGCCGTTGAACCACAGCGACTTCAGCGGCGAATAGCAGACGCTGCCGTGCACGACGCTGTCCACGTGCGCGGCATGGACGCGGTGCTGCGAGAGGTTTCCGGGCAGTTCACGCACGGGCAGTCGATTGCATCAGGCCGGCTTGCAACGGCCGGCGATCCGCCGTGATTCGCGCCTGAGCCGCCGCCCCTTCGGCCACCGCCCGCAAGCGAAGCCGGCGAGGGTGTCGACTGGATCGTCGCGATCGAATCGATACAGGACGAACCGATCGTGCCGCGCACTGCTGACCAGGCCGGCTGTCTCGGCAATCGACAGATGCCGGGAAGTCGCCGGCGCGCTCGCCGCGAAACGCTCGGCCAGGGCCGGAGTGGTCGATTCCGCGTCGTACAGGAAGGGTGCGATCCGGCCGCGCGGTGCGAACGCGCGCGCGGCGCAGATCCTGACCAGAGGCATCGTGCTTCCACGACAAGTTCATTCGTTGATGCTTCTAGCCGGTGGCAATTCGCTCGTCAAGTCTCGCCTTGCGCGCTCATTCCGCAGACAGGCGGCAGGACCTCGTCGAAATGCCGTTGCCCCGAGCCGACGCAGACGGCACGCGGGCGGCTCGGGCCGAATGTTTTCGCTCCCGGGCGGGTCGTCGGTCCGCTGCCGGCGCTGGCGCACATGCGGACACACGAGCTCCCCCGACCCGATGAGCGCCGGCGCCGAACCTGCGTCACCCCGTGGCGTCTCGGCGACGGCTGCACCGACATCGAGATGGGGCCCAGGGGTGAACTTCAGGCGTTGACGCGCGATGGCGTGCTGCACACCTGGGGCGGCTACGCCCTCGTCAATGAACGGCGCTCGGAGGACCGACCCCGCTGGCTCAGTGAGGGATTCACGCGCCTCGCCGGCCCCGGCGTGCAGGCCGCCTGGAAGGCGGACGGGACCGTCTGGGCGTGGGGCGAGCCCCTCGCCGGGATGACCGAATGGCTCGACGACTCGAGGGACCCCGTGCCCGCACCGATCGGCAGAGGCTTCGTGCAGATCGTTGCGGCGCCGGATGGGGTGACGGTCGCCCTGAAGTTCGACGGCGGTCTGTGGCAGACGACCCGCAATCTGGCGGGGGTGCCCCGTTTCGCGGGGGCCGGTTGCGGCTGGCGACGGGTGGCGTTGTCCGGGCATTCGCGCAGCAGTTGCGCGCCCGCCAGCGTGGTGGCGCTGCGCGACGACGGGGCGCTGGTCGCGTGGGCGGTGACACACGCGCCGGCGGGCTGGCCAGCGTCGCGCGCTGCTGCACCCCTTGTCCTCGGTACGGGCTTGCGCTGGGTGGGGACGGCCCCTCCCGAGTGAGCCGAAGACAACGTCGTGCTCGCGGTGGACGCGGCGGCCGGCATCTGACAGCTGCGTGCGCACGGTCGCGAGGAGCGGCCGCCGCTGGCCGCGCAATGGCTGAAGCGGGTCGACGCGCCAGTACCCGTGGCGCGCAACTGAGTGCGCTGCGAGGCGAGTGGTCAGCGCTGCGCCAGCGTCGCGCAAGCGCGGCGCCACGACAGCGTGCCGAGCGCGCCACGCCAGGCGCCCGGCTGCGCGCGCTGCCTCTGCCGAGTCCCTCGCGTGCACAGGGTCTGGCGGCGCAGGCCCAGTTA
>CANGUQ010000348.1 GCA_947456915.1 Betaproteobacteria bacterium | reverse complement strand
CTCGCGGGGATGCAGCAACCCGCGCACATCATCCTCGGCTGGGCCGACGAGAAACTCAAGGCGCATGCCCAGGCCCTGGGCATCACGCTGCACGAATACGAGTGGGACCAGGACCTGATGCTGCTGCGCGGTCCGGCCATCGTCGAAGGGCTGCTCAAGGTCGCGATCGAGAACACGTCGATCACGCTGCACAAGGCGCGGGTGGCGGTAGTCGGTCAGGGCTCGATCGGATTCCTGCTCGCGCGCTACATGGTCGCTCTGGGCGCCTACACGCACGTGTTTGCGCGCAATCCGGTGCAGCGTGCCGCCGCGCACGCGGCCGGCGCCGAAGCGCACCGGCTGGAAGACCTCCCGGCGGCGGCATCCGGGCTCGACATGGTGTTCTCCACCGTGCCCTCGCGCGTGGTCGGGGCCGAAGTGATCGACCGCCTGCCGCAGCACGCGCTGCTGGTCGATCTGGCGGCTCCGCCCGGAGGCATCGATTTCGACGCGGCGAAGGCGCGCGGGCTCAAGGCGGTCTGGGCACGCGGGCTGGGCAGCCGCGCGCCGGTCACCGTCGGCGCCAGCCAGTGGTCGGGCGTGCGGCCGCGCATCGAGGCCGTGCTGCGGGCCGACGCGGTGAGCGCAGCCGCCGCGCCCTGAGCGATCCCTGAGCGATTCCCGATACCCTGGCTGGAGAGCAGACGATGCCCGTCGTGACCGTGCAGATGTGGACCGGACGCACCACCGAGCAGAAGCGCAGACTGGTGGCGGCGATCACCGAGGCGATGGTGCAGCACGCGGGCGCGAAGCCCGATCACCTGCACGTGATCATCCAGGACGTGCCCGCCGACAGCTGGGGCCGCGCCGGACGTCTGGGCATCGACAACGAGCCCGACGCGATGCGTCCGAAGACCTCGTGAGCCGGACCGGGAGTTCGCGATGAGCACTGCGGCACCGCACACCACCGGATTCGCGCACATGCTGCTGCAGGTGCGCGACATCGAGGCCTCGCGCCGTTTCTACGTCGACCTGCTCGGCTTCACCGTCCGTGCGGCGAAGCCGCTCGCCGACGGCAGGCCGTTCGTGCCGTTCCTGCAGGGCATCGCGCTCACCACCGGCGGGCCCGGTGCGCCGCTGCAGATCGACCACATCGCGTTCACCGTCCACGACGTGGCCGGCCTCGCGCAGCGCCTGCGCGAGGCCGGTGTGCGCTTCTTCCAGGACCTGCACGACGGCATCTACGGCCGCACGATCTACATTGCCGATCCCGACGGCACGAAGATCGAGCTGTACGAGCCGCCGGGCTGAAGCCGCGGCGCACCGCCCCTGCCGCGTCCACCGCGTCTGCTGCCTTCATCGCTGCCGCCCCGCTTCCCTGCTGCACAGCCGACACCGCCGTTCCGGCCAGCGCCCGGCGGACGCCCGGTAACCGAACGGGTCGTCCGATCACCCGAGACTTCTCGCCCACCATGTCCACTGTCCCCACTGCCGTTGCAGGCCTGCGCAACTCACCCTCACCGGCGGCGCAGTGCCCGCACGATCGGCGAACGAACGGATGGCTGCAGGCAGCGGTGGCCGCCGTGCTGATCGGAGCCGCAGCGTCCGCCGCCGCCCAGAGCTGGCCGACGAAGCCGATCCGCCTGATCGTGCCGTTCGGCCCTGGCTCCACAGCCGACATCATCGCGCGCACGATCGCGCCGAGCTTCACCCGCGACTTCGGCCAGCAGGTGACGATCGAGAACCGGCCCGGTGCTGCCGGCACTATCGGCGGCGCCGAAGCCGCGCGCGCCGCGCCCGACGGTCACACGCTGGTGCTGGGAACGGTCGCGAGCCACGGCATCGGCACGATCATGATGGCGAACGTGCCGTTCGATCCGGTACGCGACTTCCAGCCGATCACGCTGATCACGAACGCGCCGAACCTGATCGCGGTGCACGCGTCGCTGCCGGTGAAGACGCTGCCCGAGCTGGTGGCGCTGGCACGGAAGGACCCGTCGCTCAACTACACCAGTTCGGGCACGGCGACCACGACGCACCTCGCCGGCGAGGCGATCTGGGCGCGCAGCGGCGTGAAGGTCACCCACGTGCCGTACAAGTCGGTCAACCAGGCGATCACCGACTTCATCGGCGGGCACATCCCGATCATGGTGTACGCGATCCCGGCGCTGCGCCCGTTCATCGACAGCGGCAAGGTCAGACCGCTCGCGGTCACCTCGCTCAGGCGGGTGCCCAGCCTGAAGGACGTGCCGACCGTCGCCGAGACGATGATCCCCGGGTTCGATTCCACCGCGTGGTTCGGCATCATGGCGCCGGCGGGTACGCCGCGCGCGATCATCGACCGGCTGCACAAGAGCGTGCTGGGTGCGATGGACACGCCCGAACTGCGCCAGCAGTTCGCCGCACAGGGTCTGGAGCCGGTCGGCATGGGTCCCGACGAATTCGCAGCCTTCATCAAGGCTGACCTGCTGCGCTGGCGCGAGGTGATCGCGAAGACCGGCGTGAAGGCGGAGTAGCGACCGCGCTGACGGTGGGCGGCTTCGGCAGCGCGGGCACGCCGTGCCGCCCGTGCACGCCTAGCGCACGACCTGCAGCCGATCGGTGTTCGCGTAGTCGGACAACAGCTCGCACCCGGTCGCGGTGACGCGGATCATGTCCTTGAGCTGCATGCCGTAGCCGTATCCGGTCCGGTAGCAGAGCGGCTCGACGCTGAACACCATGTCGGCCTCGATCGTCTGGTCGACCTCGCGACCGATGATCGGATTGCTGCCCAGATACGGCTCCTCGTGCAGGTGCAGGCCGATGCCGTGCCCGACGAACGAGATCGGCGCCAGGTTCATCTGCGTCAGCTTCGCGATGAACGCCCGATACACCGCACGACAGCTCACGCCAGGCTTGATCATGTCGAGCAGCAGGTACTTGCACTCGACCAGGTGCTGCCAGATGCGCTCGGCGTGCGGCGGCGCCTGCTCCACCACCGCGGTGCGGCACACCCCCGCCTGGTAACCCGAGATCACCGAGAAGATCTCCACGCGGCACACGTCCTCGCGCTGCAGCCTGCGCTCGGTAGGACCGACGTTGGGCAGCTGGCTGCGCTCGCCGGTGGCGACGATCATCAGCTTGAACTGCTCGGCGCCCAGCGCGTAGATGTTGCGGGTGAGCGCGGCGGCGATGTCCATCTCGCTGTCGCCCGGGTGCACGGCCGACAGCGCGTCGGTGATCGCCTGGTCGGCGATGCGCGACAGCCGCTGCATCAGCGCGATCTCCTCCGGCGTCTTGCTCTGGCGCAGCCGGTGCAGCATCGCCTCGCAGGCGGTGAACTGGGCCGAGGGCATCACCTTGACCAGCGCGGCGAAGTCCGCCGCCGGCAGGTAATCGAGTTCGATGCCCACGCGCGCGCCAGCGAGACCGAACTCGGCCAGCGTCTGCGACAGGGCGACCATCGGCGAGTCGCTGAACTCCTTCCACACGCGCAGCGGCATGTCCGGCGCGCGCGTGCGCACCGTGGTCTCCTCCATGTCGACGGCCACCAGCGCCGTACGCGCATCGGCGGTGACCACGCTCATCGCATGACGGTGCCGCATCAGCGGCTGCGACGGCACGACGAAGCCGTTGAGCCATCCGAAGTTCTCCGGGGACACCGTGACCACGGCATCCAGCCCCACCCCGCGCATCGCGTCGGCGAGACGCCTGACGATCTCTGCTCTCATTCGCTCACCCTGTAACGCTCGATCTTCGCCATGTCGACGGCGATACCCATGCCCGGCGCGGACGGCACCTCGATCGCCCCGTCGGAGAAGCGCATCGGCTCGCACAGCAGGTCGTCGCGATAGTAGATCCCGCCGATGCGTCCGTGCAGATGCTCGGCCGGCGTGGACACCGGCACCACGCACGACAGCGTGACTGCCGGAGCGGCTGCGGCCAGATGCACGTTGGCGAGATTGCCCACGCCGGTCTCGACCGAGCCGTTCACGTTGCACTGGATGCCGGCGGCGCGGCAGACCGCGGCCACTTCCATCGCGCGGTACAGGCCGCCGGGCTTGGTCGTGTAGATGGAGACGATCTGCACCGCGCCCTGGGCGACGATCTGGATCACGTCGTGCGCGTTCCACGCACTCTCGTCGGCCATCACCGGCGTGTCGATCGCGCGGGCCACCTGCGAGATGCGCTCGATGCCCATCACCGGCTGCTCGAAGTACTTGATGCCGAAGGGCTCCATCCGGCGGATCGTGCGGATCGCCTCGCCCGGGGAGGCATAGCCCTCGTTTGCATCGACGCACAGCTCGACCTGCGGCCCGACGGCGGCGCGCACCGCGCGCACGATGTCCACGTCGCGCTGCGCATCGACGCCGACCTTGATCTTGATGGTGCGGATGCCCTCGGCGGCGACCTGTGCCGCTTCGCGCTCGGCCTCCTCGATGCCGATCAGGCCGATCGAGTGGGTGACCGGGATGCGCCGGCGCGCAGTGCCGCCCAGCAGCGCGTGCACCGGTACGCCGAGCCGGCGCGCCGCGAGGTCGTAGGCGGCGAACTCCACCGCCGCCTTGGCGTAGGGATAGCCCTTGATCACCGCGTCCATGCGCTGATGCAGTTCGGCGAAGTTGCCGGGCTCGACGCCGGCGACGGCGGGCGCGAGGTAGCGCTCGATCACCAGCGACACGATCGAGGAGGACTCTCCGAAGTAGCGACCGAACTCGCCGCCCCAGTCCTTCAGCGCCGGTGCCTCGCCCCAGCCGACGTGGCCTTCGTCGTCGGTCACGCGGGT
>CANGUQ010000347.1 GCA_947456915.1 Betaproteobacteria bacterium | reverse complement strand
CGGCACCAGCGCCGCCAGCCGCGCGATGAAGTCCAGCGGATCGAGCACCACGTGCGTGGTGCCGTCGCAGCCTGCGCGCCTTGAACCCGTAGCACACCTGACCCGTTGCGCTCAGCGTGAGCGGCGATCGGTGCCGTCCATGCCCCGACCGCGCTCGCGCAGGGCGCCGGCGCATTCCCCGCGAAACCGGTGCGACTCGTGCTGCCCTATCCGCCTGGCGGCGGCACCGACATCATCGCCCGCCCGCTCGCGCAGCGGCTCTCCGAACAGTGGAAGCAGCAGGTGGTCGTCGACAACCGAGGCGGGGCGAACGGCAACATCGGGATGGAGCTCGTCGCGAAGTCACCGCCCGACGGCCACACGCTGGTGCTCGCGCTGACCGCACAGCTCGCGGTGAACCCCGCGCTCTACGAGCGGCTGCCCTACGACCCGGTACGCGACTTCGAACCGGTGACGCTGCTCGGCACCGGTCCCTACGTGCTGCTCGTGCACCCGTCGCTGCCGGTGAAGACCGTGAAGGAACTGGTCGCCCTTGCCCGCGCACGACCCGGGCAGATCGCCTACGGCTCGGCCGGCAACGGCAGCGGCGCCCACCTCGCCGCCGAACTGTTCAATGGCACGGCCGGGGTGAAGATGACCCACGTGCCCTACAAGGGCGGCGGACCGGGTCTCGTCGACCTTGCCGCCGGCAACATCCAGCTCATGTTCGCGACGTGGCTCTCCAGCAAGCCGCTCGTGGACGGCGGACGCCTGCGGCCACTCGCGGTCAGCACCGCGCGGCGGCTCGCCGGCCTGCCACTGCCCACGGTCGCCGAGTCCGGCCTCCCCGGCTTCGACGCAGGTGTCTGGTACGCGGTGCTCGCGCCCGCCGGCACGCCGCGCGAACTCACACAGCGCATTCACGGCGAGATCGTGCGTGCGAACCAGCACGAGGAGATGAAGGCGGTCTACGCACGCGCGGCGATCGAACCGCTGAACGGCGGGCCCGAGGATCTGGCGAAGTTCCTGAAGGAGGAACTGGCGAAGTGGGCGCGGGTGGTGAAGGCTGCGAAGGTGCAGGTCGACTGACTCAGGCACCCTGCACGAACATCGGCACCGCGGTCGCCAGCGCCGCCGCCGCGAGCCACACCATCGCGCGAACGAACAGCGGCTTGTCCCACAGCGGCCGCTCGCCGGCCGCCGGCGGGCGCAGCCCGACGACGAACACGTGCGCGGGAAACGCCACGACCGCGAGGAACGCGAGCACGTAGCCGATGCCGAGGCCCGAGCCGCCGCCGAACTGCGCGTCGACGAACGGCAGCGCAAAGCCGGAAAAGGCACCCGCGAGCGCGGCACCCGGAAGCGAGGGAGCGAAGGACATGGATGGGGTTCGCAGGCTGGGCGGAAGCTGGCAACTCTAGCGGTAGCGGGCCGCGGTGATGAACTGCCCGAACGCCTCGCACCACACGATCACCGCGGAGAACTTCGCCGGATCGATTCCGGGCGGCACCGCCACGACGAAGTTCTCGAACGTGCGCACGCTGCCGACCTGCACCATGCCGGCCTTTAGCCGCGCGAAGTCGGCTTCGGTCTCGACGAACTCGGGCGCCAGATAGAGACGGTAGTCCGGGCCGGGCGCGAGCCGTCCGAGCAGCGTGACGAAGTCCGTTCCGACCGACACCGTACCCTCGCCCCAGTGCAGCGCATCGCTGTCCTTCAGGTCGCGACGGAACTGCCCGGTGAACAGCGCCTTCGCTGCGGTCGCCTGCACCTCGGCCGCCGTGGGCGGGGTCGGCGCGACGAGGATCGGCAACGTGTAGAGGCCGGCCGCGAATCCGGCGGCGGCCACGGCGAGATGGGTCACGATCAGCAGGGTAACGGACCGCAGCTTCATGCGCCGGCCTCGCGGTCGGAGCGGACATGCCACCAGCGCGGGCGCTTCGACACGTACGAATGCGTCACCGGCGCGAACTCGCGACGGGTGCGGGCGTCGAATGCGCCAACCACCAGGGCGATCGTCGGGGCATCGTCGATCGCCCCGAGCGTGCTTCCGCATACCGGGCAGAAAGCTCGCGAAGACCACTCGCTGGATCGCCATGTGGCCGGCGTGCCGCCCGGACCGTTCCACACGACTGCCTCGCGCGGGAACTCGACCCACGAGAGCGTCAACGCGCCCGAGTGGCGCTGGCACACGGTGCAGGAGCACGTATGCGGCTTTCCGGGAATACCGTCAACCGAGAACCGGATGTGGCCGCACAGGCAGCCACCCGAATAACGCCTGGGCGGCTTCACGGATGGAAGGGAGCGGATTCGGGCATCGCTTGTTCGCCTCGAGTTGCTGGAAATGCTCGAACACATCGGCAGGAACTGCCGGCGCTTCGCCGCAGTTCCTCCGTCCGACTGGAACACGGATCATCCGCGTCCGCGGCCCGTGCGGCAACCCGCGTTCCGACGCCTGGCCCGGTGCTTCCGGACCTGAGCGCCGCTACCGCTCCTGCGCGAACGGACCGTCGGCCCACGTATCCTCGTTACCAGACATGAAGTCCTCCTCGTGATGCCAGCGGATAGCGGTGAAGCCCCCGGTATCGACGAGCACCTCGGCGAGTCGCGACAGCACGATTCTGGACGCCTCGTCGATCCGGCGCGCCTCGTCCTCGAGCTTCTGCCGGCCGAAGCCGAACCAGCCTCTTCTCTTGTTCCTGGGCGGGTCCCAGAAGCACAGCCAGCCGTCCGCCTGCCCGGTGGTCGTCCCGGCCTGGTACGCACCGACGCAGAGGCTGCCGCCGAACGCACGCACCGACCGACACGCCCACGCGCCAGCCCCAATCCTCCTGCAACGGAGCGGGGTCCACGGTCAGTTCCGGATGCTTCTGCAGTCGGGCGATCAGCGAGGCGACAAGGGCAGCCCCGGGCGCCGCACCATCCGAGCCCGGATCGTCGGGCTCCGCGCTGCCGGAGCCGCCCGTAACGAAAGTGACGTGAGTTCTCATCTGTTCCACGGCGCGTCGGGTGACGATAGCGCGTTTCTTCCCGAGCGGCATGTACACGTCGAGATGCCGGGGCATAGCTGTCTCGACGTATCGGCCGAGCGGCGCACCGCAGACGATTCAACCGTTGTGTGCGCTCGGGCACACGGTCACGCGACCTGCATTCGACGGTCGTTCGACGCCTCGATGATGAGGCGCGACAGCCCTGCCGGGTCCGCCTCCATGGGCACCATGTGGGCGCACCGCTCGAGATAGATCGCCTGCGTGCGATAGGCGGCGGCTGTCGCATCGGTAGAGGCCTTCGACACCATGAAATCCTCTTCACCACCGATGACGGTCACGGGACACCTTACTGCACGCGGATCGGGAAGCAGGGTGTTCATCTCGTTGCCGGCGCGCCACGAGTCCTCCTGCACCTGCGACATGAACTGCCTGACGGTTGCCACGGGTGTTCGCGAACCGAACAGAAGCGATCGGGTGACTTCCTCGTCGACGTACAGCCGCCTGAAGCTGCGCCGCAAGGACGACATCAGGAATGTCCACGGATGCCGACGCGCCATGCGCATGGCGTCGGCCTTCATGCCGCACACGGGCGACGATGCGATCAGCACCACATGGTCGAGCTCACGCCGCGCCGCGAGCAGTTGGGACACCAGACCCCCCATCGAATGCCCGACGACCACGCGCAGCGACGGCATGGAGTCGATGGCGCTCCCTGCATCCGACACGTAGTCTTCGATGCCGGCTTCCTGAAGTGACTCGTGGCCGTCACTGCTTCCATGCCCTCGCAAGTCAACTGCCGCGCATCCGATCCCGGCATCGCCCAGCGCGTGAAGCAATGGAAGCCAGATCGCAGAGGTCTCGGTACAGCCGTGAACGAACAGGATCCGGGGGTAATCGCCAGACATGGCCACTGCGAGCCTCGGCATCCCCGGGCGTTCGATGTATCGGGTCGCGATCATGGGTACGCGTCTTCAGGCGCCGGGCCCTGTTGTCGGGAGTGGCTCTCAGGTTGCCCGTTGACGGCGCCGGGCGATCACGGGCAAGCCACGGCCGGTCATCACCGTCCACACCAGCACAGCGACAACGGTACCCGCCACACCCCACGCGGCCACATACGCCTCCTGATGCGTGCGCCGGGAACCGAAGAAGCACATCGCTTCTCTGTCCGGTGGCCCACGTGTCCCCGGAACGCCTGGCTGGCTGCGCGGCACGATGTACGCACACTCCGACAGCTGAGCCGGCACCGACCCGAACCGGGCTGCGTACTCCGCGCGTGTGAGCGAGGCGCCCAGAAAGTCGATCACCAGCACCATGGCGACCAGCGCCACGGCCGCGACGCACTGTGCTGCGATCCAGAACCCTCGTCGAGAAGGCGATGCGTCTGACATGGCTCTTCAGTGACTCGCTTCACCCGCGATCGGCGCACGCTTGATCAGGCACGCCGGATCGACGCAGAACTCGTACAGAACGAATAGTACGTTCAAACGCCCCCGCTGCCTCACGCACGGCTGCCGCGAGCCCGCCCGAGGCTCGCGCCGATGCGCTGCACGGGCACGCATCGACGCCCGATCCGCGGCCCAGCTTGGCCGCATCGCGCTCGACGACCCTCGCGACATCCGCGAGCGACCGGCCCGCGCGCCTCGAGCGCGACACATCCCCTCCCGCGCCCGCAACACCTGCGCTGGCACTGCGCTGCGGCCCGCGATTGCCTTGCCGCGCCTGACCTGTACATCACGCCGCTGACTTGCCCGGCGGTGCGCGCGCCGCGTGCAGCACACGCGGCTCCTGCGACCTGTCCGATGCGTGATCACCCTGCGCGAGAAT
>CANGUQ010000346.1 GCA_947456915.1 Betaproteobacteria bacterium | reverse complement strand
GGCGGCTCCCCGAACAGGTCTGTCTGCCCCGACGGCGCTCGACTGCGTACCATGACGGATTGCGAGTCAAAACCGCAAGGATAGCCGCGCCGCGCACCGGCCGGGTTCCGGACATGGCTGAACCTCCCCGCGGCAGCGTGCGTGAGGCGCGTACCAGGCGGCGCCCGACGGCAACCCTTGCCTGCCGTGAGGCATGCTCAGGCGTGTTGCCCGACGCTCCACCGCGCATGAAACGCCCAGACGATCCACCCCGCGTCGCGCGCCCCTCCCGCTCCGGGCCGAATCCGAAGCGATCCGCACGCACCCGAGCCTCGCGCCCCGCAACGCGCGCCCGCCGGAGTCTGCACCCTGCGTACGCCAGCTGCCCGTCGTCTGCGCCGCGCGCGCGATGCTCACCTCGCGTGCGGCAGCCGATTCCCGCAGACCACGGGCCCGACTGCAACTGACGCCCCCCTGACTGAGTCGAATTCAGGCACATTTTCTGCTGTTCGAAAGCCGGAACAGCGCACCATGGCAATCAACTGGAAGACCTATCCCGCGCGTGGCGTGTACGACACGCTGCTTGCTGCACCCGGTGCGCCGCGCCCGGTCGCCGAGCGTCTGTGCCACTACCTCGCTTCGCTGTCGGATCAGGAACTGAACGAGCGGCGTGCCGCTGCCGATCTCGCCATCCGCAACCTCGGCATCACCTTCACGGTCTACAGCGAGGAAGGCGGCTCGATCGACCGGGCCTGGCCGTTCGACATCATCCCGCGCGTGATCGCCAGCGGCGAGTGGCAGCGCATCGCGCGCGGACTCGAGCAGCGCGTGCAGGCGCTCAACCTGTTCATCGACGACATCTACCACCGGCAGCGCATCGTCAAGGACAAGGTGTTTCCGGGCGAACTGCTCGCCGACTCGAAGAACTTCCGCCCGCAGTGCATCGGCGTGACGCCGCCGCACCGGGTCTGGGCGCACATCTGCGGTTCGGATCTCGTGCGCGACCGCGACGGCACGATGTACGTGCTGGAGGACAACCTGCGTGTGCCCTCCGGCGTGTCGTACATGCTGGAGAACCGGCTGGTGATGAAGCGCGTGTTCCCGGAACTTCTGGAGAACACCACGATCCTGCCGGTCGACGACTATCCTTCGCAGCTGTTCGACTGCCTCGCCTCGCTGTCGCCACGCCGCGGACGCCGGCCGGAAGTGGTGGTGCTCACCCCGGGCATCCACAACTCGGCCTACTTCGAACACGCCTACCTCGCGCAGCAGATGGGCGCGCAGCTGTGTACCGGCTCCGATCTGATCGTTGGCGACGACGACGTCGTCTACAAGCGCGCGATCACCGGACTGGAGCGGGTGGACGTGATCTACCGTCGCGTCGACGACCTGTTCCTCGACCCCGAAGCATTCAACCCCGACTCGATGCTGGGCGTGAGAGGCCTGTTCCGCGCCTGGCGTGCGGGCAAGGTCGGCCTCGCCAACGCGCCCGGTGCGGGTGTGGCCGACGACAAGGTCGTCTACGCGTTCGTGCCCGACATGATCCGGTACTACCTCGGCGAGGACGCGATACTGCCCAACGTGCCCACCTTCAAGTGCGTGGAGAAGAAGGCGCGCGATCACGTGCTGGCCAACCTCGACAAGCTGGTGGTCAAGCCGGCCAACGAATCGGGCGGCTACGGCATGCTGATCGGGCCGCAGGCGAGCAGCAGGGAGCGCGAGGAGTTCGCGCGGCTGGTCCGGCGCGACCCGCGCAACTACATCGCGCAGCCGCTGATCATCCTGTCGACCGCGCCGACGCTGGTCGACGATCACGTCGAGCCGCGGCACGTGGATCTGCGCCCGTTCATCCTGTCCAGCAAGTCGGTGTACGTCACCACCGGCGGACTCACCCGCGTCGCGCTGCGCAAGGGCTCGACGGTGGTCAACTCGTCCCAGGGCGGCGGCAGCAAGGACACCTGGATCGTCGATCACGAGGCGGCAGCATGACGCGGCACGACACGACACGAAGCGACGGCACGAGGACTGCGCACGATGCTCTCCGGGCACGCTGAAGCGATCTACTGGCTGGGCCGCTACGTCGAGCGCGCCGAGGACGTCGCCCGGCTGGCGAACGTGCACGCCAACCTGCTCCTCGACCTGCCGCGCAAGTACACGATCGGGTGGGCACCGCTGGTGGCGATCACCGGCAACCAGCAGCTGTTCGGTGACCTGTACAAGGAGAGCAGCGAGCGCAACGTCGTGCGGTTCCTGATCGCCGACGAGAAGAATCCGGGCTCGATCCTGTCCTCGCTCACTGCGGCGCGCGAGAACGCACGGCTGCTGCGCGACCTGCTGCCGCGCGAGGCGTGGGAGCAGATCAACGTGCTGTATCTGCTCGCCCGGCAGGAGGCCGGCGCCTCGCTCGCGCAGGCGAAGCGCTACGACTATCTGGAGACGGTGATCCGCGGCGCGCAACAGCTCTACGGCACGCTGGCGAGCACGATGTCGCACGACTACCCGTACGACTTTCTGCGCATGGGACTGTCGCTCGAGCGCGCGGACATGACGACCCGCATCATCGACGTGCGCTCGGCCAACCTGCTCGGCCGGCGCGGCAGCAGCGACGGTGGCACCGACCTCGCGCCCTTCGACAACATCCAGTGGATGGGCGTGCTGCGGTCGCTGTCGGCGTATCAGATGTATCGCCAGACCGTGCGCGCTCCGGTGAGCAACACCGACGTGCTGCGCTTCCTGCTCACCGATGCGCGCTTTCCGCGCTCGATCAGTTTCTGTCTGGCCGAACTCAGCGCGATCCTGCGCCGGCTGCCGCGCGGCCAGGCGCTGTCGCGCAGCGTGCAGACGCTCGTCGACGAGATCACGCACGTGCAGTTCGATCGCCTCGACAGCGAGGCGCTGCACGGCTACACCGACGAACTGCAGATCGGGTTCGCGGCCGTGCACGACCAGATCAGCCGGACCTATTTCCTGACCGGCGTCGCCGGCGCCACCTGAGCGCACACGCGCCCGGCTCCCCGACGAACGCGCAGCGCGCGCCCCACGACCTTCACGCGCACGCTGCGTCGCCCGCCGGACGCTTCGCGCCCCTGCCAGGCCTCGGCCCTAACCTCGCCAGCAAGCCCCGATCATGAGCATCCGTGTCGCCCTCAATCACAAGACGCTCTATCGCTACGACCGGCTGATCGGCCTGTCACCGCACGTGATCCGGCTGCGCCCGGCCGTGCACTCGCGAACGCCGATCCTGGGCTACTCGTTGCGCATCACGCCCGAGCCGCACTTCCTCAACTGGCAGCAGGATCCGTTCGGCAACCACCTCGCGCGGGTAGTGTTTCCGGAGCGCACCCGCGAGCTGTCGATGGAGGTCGACGTGATCGCCGACATGACGGTGATCAATCCGTTCGACTTCTTCCTCGAGGACTCGGCACGGACAGTCCCGTTCGAGTACGAACCGCACCTGCGCAAGGACCTCGCGCCCTATCTGGAGCTGCGCGAGTCCGGGCCGCTGCTGAAGAAGTGGCTGACCGGCATCGACCGCGCGCGTACGCCCACGGTCGACTTCCTGGTGTCGATCAACCAGCGGCTCGCGCGTGACGTCGGCTACACGATACGCATGGAGCCGGGCGTGCAGACGTGCGAGCAGACGCTGCAGCGCGCGCTCGGGTCGTGCCGCGACAGCGGCTGGCTGCTGGTACAGGCGCTGCGCCACCTCGGCCTCGCGGCGCGCTTCGTCTCCGGCTATCTGGTACAGCTGGTCGCCGACGAGAAGCCGCTCGACGGACCGGCCGGACCGCAGCAGGACTTCACCGACCTGCACGCGTGGGCCGAAGTCTACGTGCCCGGGGCCGGCTGGATCGGCCTCGATCCGACCTCGGGTCTGTTCGCCGGGGAAGGCCACATCCCGCTTGCCTGCACGCCCGACCCGGAGAGCGCGGCCGCGGTCACCGGCTACACCGACAAGTGCGAAGTCATCGGCTTCGAGCACTCGAACACCGTGCGCCGCATCCACGAGGATCCGCGCGTCACCCGACCGTACAGCGATGACCAGTGGGCGCGCATCGAGGCGCTCGGCCATCAGGTCGACGCCGATCTGGCCGCCGGCGACGTGCGACTGACCATGGGTGGCGAACCTACCTTCGTGGCGATCGACGACATGGACTCGCCGCAGTGGACGATCGCCGCCGACGGCCCCGACAAGCGACGCAAGGCGAACGCGCTGGTGCGCCGTCTGCGCGACGCGTTCGGCCCGGGCGGCGTGCTCTACCACGGGCAGGGCAAGTGGTACCCCGGCGAACCGCTGCCGCGCTGGATGCTGGCGGTGTTCTGGCGCGCCGACGGGCGTGCGGTCTGGCACGATCCCGCGCTGCTCGCCGACACCACGCGCGACTACGGTCACGGCGATCGCGAGGCGAGTGCCTTCGCCCAGGAACTCGCCGAGCGACTGGGACTGCCCACCGTCTATCTGCACCCCGGCTACGAGGACAGCTTCCACTATCTGCTGATCGAGCGCCGGCTGCCCGAGAACGTGGACCCGCTGGCCGTCAACCTGAACGACCCGCTCGAGCGGCAGCGGCTCGCGCACCTGCTGGAGAAGGGCCTGAACGAAGTCACCGGCTATGCGCTGCCGCTCGCCTGGGACTTCGCGCGCAACCGCTGGGCGAGCGGCAACTGGACCTATCGCCGCAAGCACATGTTCCTGCTGCCGGGCGACTCGCCGATGGGCTATCGCCTGCCGCTCGACTCGCTGCCTTATCTGCCCCCGGGCGAACGGCATCGGTTGCACGACCGCTCGCTGTCGCAACCGCTGCCCCAGCTGCCCGACTACGGCGTT
>CANGUQ010000345.1 GCA_947456915.1 Betaproteobacteria bacterium | reverse complement strand
GGTGCGGGGTGCGGGGTGCGGGGTGCAGGGGTCGGAGGCGGGGACGGGGGCAGGGTCGGGGGAAAGCCGCAGGCGCAGCGTTGCGATATCGGCATCGTACCGTATTACGGTATTATCGGAACACTTCGAGTCCCGAGCAAAGGAATCCGTCATGACCCAACCCGTTCACGTCGGCATCGTCGGCCTCGGCCGCTGGGCGAAGGTGCTCACGCGTGCCGCCCGCGCCTCCGACACCATCAGGATCGTGTCCGGCTACAGCCGCTCGCAGGAGAAGCGCGATGCGTTCGCGGCGGAGTTCGCCGACACCGGCTTCAAGTCGGCGCCGACGATGGAGGCGCTGCTGGCCGACCCGTCGATCAAGGGCGTGATCATCACCGTGCCCAACGAACAGCATCTGCCGGTGGCCGAACAGATCGCGCGCGCGGGCAAGCACATCTACACCGAGAAGCCGATCGCGGCGACGCTCTCCGACGGATTGAAGATCGAGGCACTGCAGCAGCAGTACGGGGTGACGGTGACCGTCGGTCACTCGGCACGGCTGCTCGCCGGTGTGCGGCTGATGAAGGAGAAGATCGACTCCGGCGAACTCGGCCGCGTGGGCTTCATCGAGGCGAACTTCTCGAACGAGCGCGCGCTGGAGCTCACGCCGCAGACGTGGCGCTGGTACAGGGACAAGGCGCCTGGGGGACCGCTGTCGCAGCTGGCGGTGCACATGTTCGACATCGTCCACCTGCTCGGTGGCGACGTGTCGCAGGTCTCGTCGATCGCCTCCAAGCTCTCGCCGGTGGGTGCCGAGGTCGACGACCAGTCGATGTCGCTGGTGAAGTTCGGCAACGGCACGGTAGCCTACGTGGGCACGTGCTGGACCTCGCCCGGCATCTTCTCGGTGCGCATCTTCGGCTCGCGCGGGCTCATGCACTACGAGGTGGACTTCGGCACCTGGGACACGCCGTCGAACCTGCACAGGAGCTCGACCCTGTACATCCAGCGCGGCAAGGACTGCTACGGCAAGCGCGAGGAACTCACGATCCCGGCAAGCGACATGTTCCGCGACGAGCTCGAGCAGTTCGCGGCGAGCTGCCTGTCCGGCAACGTGCCGATGCTCTCCGCGCACAACGGCAACGTGGCGATCGCCATGATGAACGCGGCGCTGAAGTCGATCGAGCGCAACGGCGCGCTGGTGGCGATCAGCGAGGTGCTGGAACAGGCGAGGCGGCCCTGAGCCGTCGCCGCCCGATCCGCGACCGCGCCGACACGAACCCACTCCGGAAGGATCCGACATGCTGCCCACCCGCCACTTCATCGATCTGACCCAGCCCGAGATCGCCGCCCAGCTCAAGCGCAACCCGCTGGTGATCCTTCCTGCCGGCAGCGTCGAGCAGCACGGCCCGCATCTGCCGGCGGGCACCGACATCTACGCATCGAACGCGATCGGTCACTCCGTGGCCGAGCGCATGGACGCACTGGTGCTGCCCGGTGGCCCGCTCGGCGTCACCCCGATGCACATGCCGTTCGAAGCGACGATCACCCTGTCGCCGGAGACCTACCAGCGGGTGGTGGTCGAGACCTGCGAGTCGACCGCTCGTCACGGCGCACGTGACCTGCTGATCCTGAACTGGCACGAAGGCAACATCCCGTCGCTCGCTCTGGCCTCGGAGAAGCTGCACCGCGAGCACCACATGAACGTCGTCGTCGTGCAGGCCTGCTACGTGGCAGCCGAGCTGTACGGCCACGACTGCGGCGGGCTGACCCACGGCGGCGAGATCGAAGCGCTGGCGGTACTCGCCTACCGGCCGGACCTCGTGCACCTGGACCGCATCGACTACTCGTCCGATCACACGCAGGGGCGCAAGTGGGACAAGCTGCGGCGTACCCACGCCTATCAGCCGGTGCTGCGCGACATCAGGACGATCGCTCCCACCGGGTGGTACGGCGCACCCGAGCACGCCACCGTCGCCAAGGGTCTGAAGATGCTCGGCGACATCGCCGATGCGATCGCGAAGGAAGCGGGCGAGCTGTTTCGCCTGCTCGCCGAAGCGCAGGGCGGCACCGCAGAGATCAAGCAGCTCAAGCTCGCGAGCTGATCGCCGCGGCGCGCGCAGCGGCAGTCGCGGAAAACCGCTCCGCCGTCGCACGATCGTCCGGCCGCTCGTGCGGCAGCTTCAACCGCCTCTCAAGGGAGCATGCGATGGCACGCGTATTCACCCAGTCCGAAGCGCGCTCGATGGGGTTGCCCGGGCGCAAGTCGATGGAGATCGCCTCGCGCGCGATGGGCACCGACAACGTCACGCTGCGCTACGTCGAGATCCCGGTTGCGCAGCCCGGGGATGCGCCGCGCAAGCCGCACCGGCACGACGGATTCGAGGAAGTGATCCACGTGCTCGAAGGCAGCGGCTGCACCGAAGCCGACAGCGGCAGCTACCCCCTGTGCACCGGCGACACCATCGTGATGCCCTCTGGCGAGTGGCACGCCACCCGCAACACCGGCGACACGACGCTCAAGCTGCTGTGCTTCTTCCCGGTCGGCGACATCGCTGCGCGCACGTCGAACGGCTGACCCGCCGCGGGCGCCAACCCGAAAAGGGGCCAGGCCCCGATTTGTACCGATTTGTAACAGGGGCCTGGCCCCTTTTCGTGCAAGAGGTAGTTCGCGATGACGATCGACGTGCTGTGCCTGCGCCCGGAATCGGACTTCACCCGCGCCGGGGTGAGCGTACCCGGCGGTCTTGCGATCGAGTTCCGCGCGCCGGACGCGCCCGACGTACCGGCGCTGATGCAGCAGGCGCGCGCGCTGGTCATCCCCGCCGTCGGCCCCAAGCTGCCGGCGGCGCTGTTCGAGAATGCGCCATCACTGCGGGTGGTGCAGGTCACCGGCGCCGGTGTCGACCGTCTCGATCAGCCGGCGCTGACGCGGCTGGGCATCCCGGTGGCCAATGTCCCCGGGGGCAGCAACGGCGCGCTGGCCGAATACGCCGTGGGCAACGCGCTCGCGCTGCTGCGGCGATTCTGCTGGGCGGACGCGCGGGTGAAGGCGGGTGACTACGTCGGCTTTCGCGGCCGCATGCTCGGCGACAACCTGGCTGGCCTCGACGGCGCGCAGGTCGGCATCGTCGGCATGGGCACGATCGGTCTCGCGGTGGCTCGCGCGTTCGCCGCATTCGGCGCGAATCTCGTGTATTTCGACCCGTCACCGCGCGACCCGGCAGCCGTCGCTGCACTCGGTGCCCGGTCGCTCTCGCTCGACGAACTGCTCGCCGGCAGCGACGTGGTGAGCCTGCACGTGCCGCTCCTGCCGCAGACCACCAACCTGATCGGCGCTGCACAACTCGCGAAGATGAAGCCCACCGCGGTACTCATCAACGCCGCGCGCGGTGGCATCGTCGACGAGGCTGCCCTCGCCGCTGCATTGCGCGATGCGCGTATCGCCGGCGCAGCGGTGGATGTCTATTCGACAGAGCCGGTGCCGGCGGACAATCCGCTGCTCGGGCTCACCGGCGATGCTGCAGCGCGGCTTCTGCTCACCCCGCACATTGCGGGCGTGAGCCGCCAGGCGTCGGCAACACTGTTTCGCCTCGCGTGGGAGAACGTGCAGCGCGTGCTCGGCGGCGAGGCGCCGGTCAGCCGGGTGTACTGAGCGCTCTGCAGCGGGCATGCGCGCCGGCACGGCTGCGCCTCCCGCTCGCTCGCAACCGGTCAGCGTCGGGCGCTGAGCGTCGCTCCGGCAAGCATCAGTGCGCCGAGGATATAGAACACCGCGTTGAGCCCGAGCGTGGCCGCGACGACGCCGAACACCATCGGTCCGCCCATGCGCACGAGGTTGTTGGACGTCAGCCGCATCCCCAGCGTCTGGCCGGAGCGACCCTTCGGCGAGCCCTCGTACATCATCAGCGTGGTCAGCGGGATGCCGATGCCCATCCCCAGACCGAACAGGAAGGCGAGCATCGCGAGCGACGCCGCGCCGCCGGTGAACGGTACCAGCGCGAGCCCGACCGCACCGGTGCAGAACACGCCCACCAGCAGCCAGTTGGCCGGCATCCGCCGAACCAGGTGCGGCATGAAGAAGCGCGCGATGAACGAGGCGGTCGCGTGCACGGCGAGCACGATACCGATCACCGACGCGGACAGGCCCACGGCGTGGCCGTGGATCGGCACGTAGAACTGGAACAGATCTGAGCCCAGCTGAACCAGGCCGCTGATCACGAGCATCGCCACCACCGCCCGCGTGATCTGCATGCGCGGGCCCGCCGCCTCGCGCGCGTGTGCCTCGCGCGGGCGCGGCAGATAGCGCCTGAACACCAGCAGCAGCGCGGCCGCCACCAGCGACAGCGCGGCGATCAGCAGGGTCGCCCAGCTGAAGCCGACGCTGTCGATCGCGAATCCTGCCAGCAGCGGCCCGGCAAGACTGGTCATCGCACCGACCAGGCTGAAGTTCGCGAAGTTGGTCGCCCGGTCCTCGGGTCCGCTCATCACGCCGACCAGCATCTGCAGCGTCACGTGATAGAACGCGAGCGCGAGGCCATTGAGGGCCGCTGCCAAGTAGAACACCGGCAGCACCGGGAATGCGTAGATCAGCAGGACCGACACGCACCCGACGATGGCCGCGAACATCAGCAGGCCGAAGGACGCGGTGCGATCGGCCCAGATGCCGATCGGCCACGACAGCAGCAGCGGAAACAGGTACAGCAGTCCGCCCAGCACGCCGACGGTCGATGCCGGCGCCCCGAGCTCGAGCACATACAGGGTGAGCAGCACGCGCAGCGCATTCGCGCCGGTGAAGTTGAAGAATGCGAGCCACAGCGCGAGCGTG
>CANGUQ010000344.1 GCA_947456915.1 Betaproteobacteria bacterium | reverse complement strand
TCGCCCCGGCTGCCAGTGCCTCTGCGCCGCCTGCGGCCGGGGCCGTCACGCCGGGAACGGGCACGACCACGGGCACGACCACGGGCACGTCGCCGACGGTGCTGGCCAGCGCCGCGCCGGCAGCGAGCGCCGATGCCGCAGCCGAGCAGCGCGCCTACGATGCAGCCCATCAGTTGCGCAAGATCGGCAACTTCGCCGGTGCCATCAACGCCTTCCAGTCGTTCGTCAAGACCTGGCCGAACAGCAGACTGGCACCGGCGGCGCAGTACTGGATCGGTGACTCGCACTTCAACCTGCGCGAGTTCCGCGTGGCGATCGAGGCGCAGCGCCGGCTGATCGCCAGCTGGCCGGACAACGAGAAGGTGCCCGACGCACTGCTCAACATCGCCAGTTCGCAGAGCGAACTCGGCGATGCGGCCGGTGCGCGCCGGACGATGGAAGATCTGGTGGCGAAGTACCCGCTCTCCGAGGCGGCCGAGCGCGCGAAGCGCCGGCTCGCCGCACGCAAGTAGGCAAGCCGTGTCGCGCGCGATCCGGCGTCGCGCACGTTCCCGTGAGGCTGGCAGGGCGCGCTGCTGCGCGACAGGACGACCCGGGCCGACACCTGCCGGCAGGCGCCTGGCCGGCAGCAGTGCGGCGCACCGCTGCGTGCCGGTGCGTCGCGACAGGGGTTGCCGGCGATGAGTGCTCCGGTGCTGCCGGTGCGTCCGGCCGTGGTGCTGCTCTCCGGCGGGCTCGACTCGGCGACCGTGCTGGCCATCGTCAAGGCCGGTGGCTTCGCGCCGCACGCGCTGTCGGTCGACTACGGCCAGCGGCACCGCGCGGAACTGGCCGCCGCCGCGCGCCTCGCCGGCGTGCTGGGCGCGGTCGAGCATCGGGTGGTGACGGTGGATTTCGGCCAGTTCGGCGGCTCGGCGCTCACCGATGCCTCGATCGCGGTGCCGGCCGACGGCATCGCGCCGGGGATACCGGTCACCTACGTGCCCGCGCGCAACACGCTGATGCTCGCGCTCGCGCTGGGCTGGGCCGAGATCCTCGGAGCCGACGACATCTTCATCGGCGTGAACGCCGTCGACTACTCGGGGTATCCCGATTGCCGTCCGCAGTTCGTGCAGGCGTTCGAGGCGATGGCGAATCTGGCGACGAAGGCGGCGGTGGAGGGCCGGCGCCTGCGCGTGCACGCGCCCATCGTCAATCTGGACAAGGCGCAGATCATCGCGCTCGGACTGAGCCTGGGCGTCGACTACGCGCAGACGGTGTCCTGCTACCAGGCCGATGCCGACGGGTCTGCCTGCGGGCGCTGCGATGCCTGCCGTCTGCGCCGTGACGGTTTCGTGCGCGCCGGCGTGGCGGACCCGACGCGCTACCGCGAGACGCCGGCCGGCTGAGCTGCGCAGTCGTACAATGTGACGATGGAAGCGACTCCTCATACCGGCACGATCGTCGCGGGTGCGGCGTTCGTGCTCGCATTCGTGTTCGGCGCCGTGGCCCAGCGGACGCACTTCTGCACGCTGGGAGCGATCTCCGACTGGGTCAACATCGGCGACCGCAGCCGCATGCGCATGTGGCTGCTGGCGATCGCAGTGGCGATGCTCGCTGCCAACGCGATGCACGTGGCCGGCATCGTCGATCTGACGAAATCGATCTACGTGACGCCGAACTTCACGTGGTTCGCGCATGTCGTCGGCGGTGCGCTGTTCGGCGTGGGCATGACGCTGGGTTCGGGCTGCGGCAGCAAGACGCTGCTGCGCATCGGGACCGGCAACCTGAAGTCGGTCGTGGTGTTCGTGTTCCTCGGCATTTCCGCCTACATGACGCTGCGCGGGCTGTTCGGACAGTGGCGGGTGGAGTGGCTGCAGCCGGTCGCGGTGAACTTCGAGCGCTGGTCGATCGCGCGGCAGGACCTGCCGACACTGCTCGCTGGCGGCGCCACGCCGTCGGGTGCGCTCGTGCTCGGCTGCGCGCTCACGCTCGCCGCGGCGATCCTCGCGTTCGTGTTCTGCGCGCCGGACTTTCGCCGCAACAGCGAGGGTATCGTCGGCGGCGTGGTGGTCGGGCTGGTGGTGGCCGCCGGCTGGTACGTGACTTCGCATCTGGGCTATCGGGAGAACCCGGATACGCTGGAGATGACCTTCTACGCGACGAATTCGCGGGCGGCCGAATCGTTCAGCTTCGTCGCGCCGGTGGCCTATTCGCTCGAACTGCTGATGATGTGGACCGACAAGTCGATCCGCGTCACCTTCGGCATCGCTGCGGTCGCGGGCATGATCGCCGGCGCCGCCACGGTGGCGCTCGCCACCGGCGGCTTTCGCTGGGAGTCGTTCAACTCGGCCGCCGACATGCGCAACCACATGCTGGGCGGCGTGCTGATGGGCTTCGGCGGTGTCACCGCGATGGGCTGCACGATCGGGCAGGGCCTGTCCGGTCTGTCCACGCTCGCCCTGGGCTCGTTCGTCACCTTCGCAGCGATCATCGCCGGATCGGTGGCGACGATGAAGTACCAGTACTGGCGGATGATGCGCGAGGACTGAGCCGTGGCGGCGCGCATGACCCGGGCCGCCGGGCGTGTTCGCCGGGATGTGACGAACGAATTGCGTAACGCCGCCAAGCGGCTATAATCGCGGGCTTCGTTTGGACCGGGGGCCGTTAGCTCAGCCGGTAGAGCAGCGGACTTTTAATCCGTTGGTCGGCAGTTCGAATCTGCCACGGCCTACCACCCGACCGAAGCAATACGAGGGCGCGACGCGCGCCCACGGGGAGCGGCCAACGTGCCACGCAATCTCGTCGTACTGGGCGCCGGGGCCATCGGCTGCAATGTCGCCACCGACCTCGCGCGCGCGGGGCATGCACCGGTTCTGGTCGATCCCTGGCCGGCACAGATCGAGGCGCTGCGCACGCGCGGTCTGAAGATCACCCTGCCCGATGGCGAGGAGCACGCTCCGCCACTCGAGGCGGTACACCTCTGCGATTTCGCCAGCCTGCCGCGCACCTACGCCCGGTACGACGTCGCGCTGATCGCGATGAAGTCGCAGGATGCGCGCTGGATCGCCGAGTTCGTGCGCCCGCATCTCGCGCCCGACGCGGTCGTGGTCGGCCTGATGAACGGCATGAACGACGCGACGATCGCCTCGGTGGTTGGTGCGCAGCGCACCGTCGGCGCAGCGATCGAACTGGCCGCGGAACTGTTCGTGCCCGGCGAGACGCGGCGCAAGACGCCGCGCGCGCGCACCTGGTTCGGTCTGGGCGAGCTCGACGGAACGCTGACCCCGCGTCTGGCGATGTTGCGCGAGCTGCTGTCGGCGTGCGCGCGCGTGGAACTCACGACCAACATCGCCGGGGCGAAGTGGAGCAAGCTCGTCACCAACAGCATGGTGCTGTCGCCGTTCGCCATGCTCGGCGTGCAGTCGCAGGAAGCGACGCAGGATCCGCAGATCTTCGATCTGATCCGGCGCATCGGTCTGGAGACGGTCGCCGTCGGGCGCGCGCACGGCTACCGGATGGAGCCGATCTTCGGACTCACCGCGCAGGAGTTCGCTGGCGACCCGCAGGCGGTGGTCGAACAGCTGGTCACCACGCTGGTCGGGCATCTGGGCCGCAACTCGCGCAACACGGCGTTCCAGGACGTGCTCAAGAAGCGACGCACCGAGACCGACTACATCAACGGCCTGGTCGTGGAGCTCGGGCGACAGGCCGGCATCGCCACACCGGCCAATCAGGCGGTGGTGGACATCGTGCACCGCATCGAGCGCGGCGAACTCGGACCCTCGATCGAGAACCTCGGGCTGGTGCCGGGCGCCTGACCGATGTGCGTGCGGCTGCCGCGCGCCCCCTGCCGGCGCGCGCGCTCACTGCGCGCTGATGCCCGCCTCGGCGATCACGCGCTGCCACTTGCGCACTTCTGCCGCGAAGTACTTGCGAAAGCTCTCCTGCGTGCTCGTGAACGGCTCGAAGCCGTTGCCGGCGAGCTGCTGCGCGAACTCGGGCTGGCGCAGCAGCGCGCTGATCGACCCGTGCAGCCGGTCGAGCAGCGCGGGCGGAATCCTGGCTGGACCGAACACGCCGTACCACCCCGAAAACTCGTAACCCCGCAGGCCCGCTTCGGCCAGCGTCGGGATGTCCGGCGCGAGCGCCGAGCGTTGCGCACTCGATACGCCCAGCGCGCGCACCTTCCCCGACTTCACGTGCTGCAGCGCAGTCGAGATGCCCACCAGCGCCACATTGACCTCGCCGCTCAGTGCCGCGGCCATCGACGGTCCGGTGCCCTTGTACGGCACGTGCACCATGCGCACCCTGGCCGCATTGGCGAGCAGTTCGGTACCCATGTGCGAAGCGCCGCCGGCGCCGCCGGAGCCGAACGTGATCTGTTCCGGGCGTGCGCGCGCGAGCGCGAGCAGTTCGGACAGCGTGTTCGCCGGCAGCGACGGGTGCGCGACCAGCAGCGACGGCTGGGTGGCCACGCTCGCCACCGGCGCGAGATCGCGCTGCACGTCGAACGGCGCGCCGCGATTGAGGGTGCCGACATAGGACACGCCGACGCTCTGCATCAGCAGCGTGTGCCCGTCGGGTGCGGCACGCACGGCCAGATCGGTGGCGATGAGTCCGCCGCTGCCCGCGCGGTTGTCCACCAGCACCTGCTGGCGCCACGTGTCGGCCAGACGCTGGGCGAGCAGGCGCGCCAGGATGTCGATGCCGCCGCCGGGTGCCGAGGCTGCGATCAGCCGCACCGGCCGCTGCGGAAACGCCGCAGCGTCGGCCGCCGTACCCGCCTGCGCGTGCACCGTGGCAGGCCCGACCAGTGCGGCGCACAG
>CANGUQ010000343.1 GCA_947456915.1 Betaproteobacteria bacterium | reverse complement strand
GGGCGGGTCGACCGATCTGCTCGCGCGCACTCTCGGGCAGAAGCTCGGCGAGCAGATGGGCACGCAGATCGTGATCGACAACCGGGCCGGCGCAGCCGGCAATGTCGCCGCGGAGCTCGCCGCACAGGCCAATCCCGACGGCTACACGCTGCTGATGGCCACCGTGAGCAGCCACGCGATCAACCCGGCGATCTACCGCAAGGTGCCGTACGACCCGATCCGCGACTATGCGCCAGTGAGTCTCGTGGCGTCCTATCCGCTGATCCTCGCGGTGAATCCGGCGGTAGGCGCGAAGTCGGTGAAGGAACTGATCGCCGTCGCGCGGGCCCGCCCCGGGCAGCTCAACTTCGCTTCATCGGGCAACGGTTCGCCGGGCCATCTGGCCGGCGAGCTGTTCAAGATGCTGGCCGGCGTGGAGATGACGCACGTTCCGTACAAGGGCGGCGCGCCGGCCACCACCGCGGTGCTGTCCAACGAAGCGCAGCTCATCTTCGCCACGCTGCCGGCGATGATCGGGCACATCAAGGGCGGCAAGCTGCTCGGGCCGGGGGTCACCACCGCGAAGCGCTCGGGCGCGCTCCCCGATGTGCCGACGATCGCCGAGGCGGGGCTCCCCGGCTACAGCGTGAGCTCGTGGGCCGGTGCCGTGGCCCCGGCGATGACGCCGCGACCGATCGTCAACCGCCTGCACGCGGAGATCGTGAAGGCGCTCAATGCGCCCGATCTGCGCGAGCGTCTGGCGAGCGAAGGCGCCGAGCCGGTGGGCAACACGCCGGAGGCGTTCGCCGCGTTCATCAGGAGCGAACTCGCGCAGTGGAGCAAGGTGGTGAAGCAGGCGAAGGCGCAGGTGGATTGAGCGGAGCGTGGTGATGGCGCGCGCGGTGGGCTGACCCCGTCAGGTGCGGCGTCGCCGATCCGGATTGACACCCGTGTCCCCGGCCGGCGACCATGCGTGACTGGAAATCTGAATCGAGGCAACGATGGCGTTCGCAATGCGTGCAGCTCTGGTGGGTACGGCTTTCGTGCTGGCGGCAGCGGCTGTGTCGGCGCGCGCCGACTGTGTCGATTTCAGCAAGCAGCGCGCGAGTGCCGCGGGCGCAGCCCTCGCGCGCAACCCGCCGTCCGCTGCGCAGCTGGGCGTGCCCGATCTCGCCGGGCTGGTGCTGGACGGCCCGCGTACGACCGGCGACCCGAAGTGCGACGGGCCCGGGCCGTACAAGCGGTACTACTATACGAGCACCATCTCCTTCGCCGAGCTGGTCGAGCGGTGGTATCCCAACATCCGGCCCCGCACCGAAGCCGACGGCATGAAGCGGGTATGGTTCCGCAATCCGATGCATGGCGATGGGTTTCACCTGACTTCCGGCACCCGGGTCGAATTCGTGTTCGTCGGTCCCGAGCAGAATCGCAAGATCGCGCTGGTGAACATCATGCCGACTGCGCAGTTGCAGCCGCTCACCGCGGCGAGCCAGCCCTACACGGCAGCGGAGATCATCGACTGGACGCCGTGGCCTGGCGGTGCCAAAGGTCCCCGGGAGTTCGTGCGGGCGGATCAGGACGCCCCGGTTGCCGCGCCCGCGACAGCGGGTTCCGCGCCGGCTCCGGCGGCCGCGCCGCCAGTCGCCGCAACCGCGCCTTCTGCCGTCAGGACCCCACCACCTGTGAACTGCCCGCCGCGACAGGCGCAGGGTGGCGCTGCCGAAGGGCAGCGCGCCGGCGCCGAGGTCGGTGGGGCGGTGCTCGGCGGCGGGTGGGGACGCAATCTGGGCGCTACGATCGGCGGTGTGCTGGGTTCGGTCACCGGCGCTGCGCCAGGCCCCCAGCGGCCGGCGGCCGATCCGAGCTGCCCGTAGCGCTGCCCGGGCCTCGGGCAGCGGGAAGAGATCGGGAACGCACCCTCGTCTCCCGGCGAATCCAGGGGAGAGACCCCGCTTGCCGGAGCTCGGGGCGGCCGCCGTTTTCCGCGCGCACTATTGGAACGCCAGACGGTGTCCCTGCGGGAAAGGTGGTCTGTCCCCGCGCCTGCGCGGGGTGCGGTGCCGGATGGAACGGGCTCCCCGCCAGCTCGTCGGCTATGGACTCAGTCCGCGAACGACGGATCCAGCCGCTTTGCCTGCCGCAGGCAGGCCGCCCAGTTCTTCGCCCGGTTCGACAGACGCTCGCCCGACTGCGCCTGCGCGAGCGCGTGGGCACACACCGACGCCTCGATCAGCGTGTACTGCGCGCCGCCGGCCAGCGCGTTGATCTGGCCGGTGCAGGCCATCTCGAGGAAGTGGTGCTCGAAGAAGGCATCCTGCACGGTCTCGCCACACACGAGCGCGCCGTGGTTGCGCAGCAGCATGATCGACTTGTCGCCCAGACTCGCGAGCAGCGGCGCGCGCTGGTCCATGTTGAACTCGAAGCCGCCGAACGTGTGATAGGCGATGCGCGTGTAGAACGTCGCGGCGTGCTGGTTGATCATCAGCAGACCGTGCTTCTGCGACGACACGCCCATGTTGGCCGGCGTGTGGGTGTGGAACACCGCGTTCAGGTCGGGCCGCGCGGCGAGCACGCCGGCGTGGATCACCAGGCCGCCGCCGCGCAGCCGGGCACCGTCCTGCTGCGGGTTGCCGTCGAAGTCGAACTTGAGCAGCGACGACGCGGTGACTTCCTCGAACATCATCGTCGGCGGCTTGATCAGCAGGTGCTGCGGTTCACCCGGCACCCGCACCGACAGGTGGTTGTAGGTGAGGTCGTTCGCGCCGTAGTGCGCGAGCAGCCGATAGCAGGCGGCGAGATCGACGCGGGCGGTCCACTCCTGGGCCGACACGCGGCGACGCACGTCGGGCAGGCCTGCGACGGGGTCCGGGTGATTCATCAGGGCTCTCCTTGATCGGCAGTGCGGCGCGCGGCGACGCTTCCGCGCTACGCCCGCGCCTGCGCCTGCGCTGCGGCCGGGGCCGCCGTGCGTTCCGGCGCGGTGGGCGTCTCGGGGATCGTCTCCGGCAGGAAGCCGCCGGACTGGTGCCGCCACAGACGCGCATAGTGCCCGCCCGGCCCGAGGTTCAGCAACTGGGCGTGGGTGCCCTGCTCGACGATGCGGCCCTGATCGAGCACGATCAGCCGGTCCATGCGGGCGATCGTCGACAGCCGATGCGCGATGGCGATCACCGTCTTGCCTTCCATCAGCCCGAGCAGCTGCTCCTGGATCGCGCGCTCGGCCTCGCTGTCCAGCGCCGAGGTGGCCTCGTCGAGCACGAGGATGGGCGCGTCCTTGAGGATTACGCGCGCCATGGCGATGCGCTGGCGCTGGCCGCCGGAGAGCTTGACGCCACGCTCGCCCACGTGGGCGTCGTAGCCGGTGCGCCCGGCCCAGTCCTGCAGCTCGCCGATGAACTCGTGCGCCTGTGCCTTGCGCGCGGCGGCCTCGATCTCGGCGCGACTCGCCTGCGGGCGTCCGTAGCCGATGTTGGCCGCGATCGAGCGGTGCAGCAGCGAGGTGTCCTGGGTCACCATGCCGATCGCTGCACGCAGGCTTTCCTGGGTGACGGCGCAGACGTCCTCGCCGTCGATGCGGATCGAGCCCTGCTCGAGTTCGTGAAAGCGCAGCAGCAGGTTGACCAGCGTCGACTTGCCGGCACCGGAGCGTCCCACCAGTCCGACGCGCTCGCCGGGCCGGATGGTGAGCGACAGGTCGTCGAGCACGCGCCGCCCGTCGCTGCGCCCGTAGGTGAAGGTCACGTGCTCGAAGCGGATCTCGCCGCCGCGGGGTGCCGGCTGCACGTGCAGTTCGCGCGCGCCGGGCCGGTCGGTCAGCGTGTGCGGCACGGCGATCGTCTGCATGCCTTCCTGCACCACGCCGATGTTCTCGAAGATGCCGCTCACTTCCCAGCTGACCCAGCCGGCGACGTTGGCGATCTGCCAGGCGAGCGGCAGTGCGGTCGCCACCATGCCGGCGCCGATCACGCCCTGGCTCCACAGGGTGAGGCCGATGGCCGCAGTGCCGGTGAGCAGCAGTGCATTCATCACCGCCAGCGTGAACATGAAGGTGGTGATGAGCCGCATGTGGCGGGACATCGCGGCGGTGTGCTCGTCGATCGCCTCGCGCACGAACTGGTCCTCGTCGCGGGCGCGGGCAAACAGTTTCACCGTGATGATG
Source organism: Betaproteobacteria bacterium (assembly GCA_947456915.1). Taxonomy (GTDB): domain Bacteria; phylum Pseudomonadota; class Gammaproteobacteria; order Burkholderiales; family CAIKXV01; genus CAIKXV01. The sequence goes on along the minus strand of CANGUQ010000343.1, from coordinate 678 downwards.
TTGGTGTAGCTGTCGACCACGCGGCCCATCACGAGCGAGCGTACCTCGGAGCTGGCCTTGGCGAGATCGCGCATCCGCGGCACGAAGCGGTTGAGGAAGTACACGTAGCCGGCGAACCAGAGCACGGTGGGCACCGCCAGCCGCCAGTCGATCGCCGCCATCAGCACGAGCGCGGTCAGGCCGTACATCGCGATGTACCAGACGGCGCGAATGCTGCTGACCACCGACTCGCGCAGGGCGTTCGCGGTCTGCATCACCCGGTTGGCGAGCCGTCCGGCGAAGTCGTTCTGGAAGAACGACCAGCCCTGGCGCACGACGTGCCAGTGGCTCTGCCAGCGGATCAGGCTGGTCACGCCGGGGAGCACGGCGTTGCTGCGCACGAGTCCGTCGGCGAGCAGGGCGAGCGGGCGGCCGATGACGATCGCTGCGGCCATCGCGAGCAGCATCGGCACCGCGGCGCGGAACGCCTGCGCGGGATCGTCGGCTTCCATCAGCGTGACGAGCTTGCCGATGAACACCGGGATCAGTGCGTCCATCAGCGCGACGGTCAGTCCGGTGGCGAACATCGCGAGATACAGGCCGCGTGTCTGGCGGACGAAGTGCCAGTAGAACCCGGCGAGCCCGGGCGGCGGGCTGCGGTACCCGTCGGTCAGCGGCGCAGTCTGGGGGGATGCGGCT
>CANGUQ010000342.1 GCA_947456915.1 Betaproteobacteria bacterium | reverse complement strand
GCGGGCGTCCAGCCGCGCCGCAGTGCCCGCAGGCAGCACGCGCGGCACGTTGCCGGGCAGGCCGCCGCCGGTGATGTGCGCGAGGGCCTTCACCGGCAGTGCGGCGAGCAGCGCCAGCACCGGCTTCACGTAGATGCGCGTGGGCGCGAGCAGCGCATCGGCGAGCGGTGCGCCGTGAAAATCCGCCTGCAGATCGGCGGCGGCGTGTTCGACGATGCGCCGGGCGAGCGAATAGCCGTTCGAGTGCAGTCCGCTCGAGGCGAGTCCGATCACCACGTCGCCGGCGGCCACCGTCGAGCCGTCGATGATGCGCGACTTCTCCACCACGCCGACACAGAATCCGGCGAGGTCGTATTCACCGGCCGCGTACATGCCCGGCATCTCGGCCGTCTCGCCGCCGATCAGCGCGCAGCCCGCCTGCTCGCAGCCCGCGGCGATGCCGCGCACGACCGCGGTCGCCGTCGCCACGTCGAGCCGGCCGGTGGCGTAGTAGTCGAGAAAGAACAGCGGCTCGGCGCCCTGCACCAGCACGTCGTTCACGCTCATCGCCACCAGATCGATGCCGATCGTGTCGTGCCGCTCCAGCGCGAAGGCGAGCTTGAGCTTGGTGCCGACCCCGTCGGTTCCCGACACGAGGACCGGCTCGCGGTAGCGCTTCGGCACTTCGAACAGCGCGCCAAAGCCGCCGATGCCGGCGAGCACGCCGTCGCGGCGCGTGCGCGCCGCGAGTGGCTTGATGTTCTCGACGAGCGCGTCGCCGGCGTCGATGTCCACGCCGGCAGCGGCATAGGTGAGGCCGACGGTGGGCGGCGCGGGCACGCCGGGATTGCGCTGGGTCAAGGGCGGCCTCGCAGTTGAGTTCCGGGGGCGTCGCGGATACATTCGACGGGTGATTCTAGCAAAGCCCCATTCCCCGGCCGCTTCGGCTGTCGCGACCGCCGCGACCGTCGTTGCGGCCGCGATCGGCCGCGAGGGCCGGCGATGACGCCGGATGCCCAGGCGCGCGCCGCACGCCTGAACCAGTACCTGTTCTGGCTCGCGCTCGCCGGTGCGGTCGGATACCTGCTGTACCTGCTCGGCCCGGTGCTCTCGCCGTTCCTGTTCGCGCTGATCCTCGCCTACATCTTCGAGCGCACGGTGAGCACGCTGGTGCGCTGGCGGCTGTCGCGCACGTGGGCCGCGCTGCTGGTGCTGCTGCTCATCCTCGCCGCCACGCTGCTGATGGTGGCGATCCTGGTGCCGCTGTTCCAGGACCAGCTCGCGCTGATCCGCGAGCAGTTGCCGCGGCTGTTCGAGTGGGCGCGCCTGTCGCTCGCCCCGCTGGTGGACGAAACGTTCGGGATCGAGCTCGACCTCGACCACCTGAAGGCGCTGCTGCTCGAGCAGTTGCCGGGTCCGCAGCAGATCGCCGCCTGGGTGCTGCCTTCACTCACCAGCGGCGGGCTGGCCGTCGTGGGCTTCTTCGTGAACCTCGTGCTGGTGCCGGTCGTGCTGTTCTACTTCCTGCGCGACTGGCCGCGGATCGTCAGCGAGATCGAGCACATGGTGCCGCGTGCCCAGCACGCAACCGTGGTCGGGCTGGGACGCGAGATCGACGCCGTGCTGGGCGAGTTCCTGCGCGGTCAGCTGTCGGTGATGCTGATCATGGCCGCCTTCTACGCGGGCGCGCTGTGGATGGTGGGTGTGGACTATGCGGTGGCGATCGGGCTCGTCACGGGCATGGTGACCTTCATTCCGTACGTGGGTGCGCTGCTCGGGCTGCTGCTCGGGACGCTGGTGGCGCTGATGCAGTTCCAGGCGATCGGGCCGCTCGTCTGGGTGTGGGCAGTGTTCGCCGCGGGCAACGTGCTGGAGGGCTACGTGGTGGTGCCCAGGCTGGTCGGCGATCGCATCGGGCTGCATCCGGTGGTGGTGATGTTCGCGCTGCTCGCCTTCGGCCAGCTGTTCGGCTTCTTCGGCGTGCTGCTCGCGCTGCCGGCCAGTGCGGCGCTGCTGGTGTGGCTGCGTCATCTGCGTGCACGCTATCTTGACAGCGGGCTCTATCGCACGTGAACGCAGCCCGTCCCTTCTGCGTGATCCGCAGACGATGACCGATCCGTCGCCTCGCCTCCGACCCGCCGCGGATCTGCTGCCGGGGGAACACACGCCATCGCTGGCCGGCAGACACCCGCAGCGGCTCCTCGACCTGATCCCGTCGCCGCGGCAGGATTTCGACAACTTCGTCACCGGCGACAACGCTGAACTGGTCGGCCGCCTGCGCGCCGGGCTGCCGGCGGCGGGTGCCGAGCGCTTCCTGTACCTGTGGGGTGTGCACGGCAGCGGCTGCACGCACCTGCTGCGCGCGGCCGCGGGGGCCGCAGGCGAGCGGGGGCGCTACATGGATCTGGCCGACCCCGACGGGCCGATCGGCATCGAACTGCTCGCCGGTGCGCACGGCGCGGAGCACCTGTGCGTTGCGCTCGATCACGTGGAGACGATCGACGCCGCCGGCGAACAGCGGCTGTTCAACCTCTGCAACACGCTGCGCCAGGAGCGTCCGCAGTGCATGCTGATCGTGGCCGGGTCGCGCCCGCCCGGCGCGCTCGGGTTGCGCGCCGATCTGGTGACGCGCCTGTCCTGGGGCCTGACCTACGAGGTGCGCGCGCTCACCGAGGCGCAGAAGGCCGCGGCAATGGCCGCTCACGCTGCCGCCCGTGGCATGAGCGTGGGCGGCGAGGTTCACGACTGGCTGCTGCAGACGATGCCGCGCGACATGCACTCGCTGCTCGCCGCACTCGACGCCCTCGATCGCTACTCGCTCGCGGCCAAGCGCGCGGTGACGCTGCCGCTCGCGCGCGAGTGGCTGCGTTCGCTCGCGTGAGCGCGGTCCGCGTGCGGGTGCCGGCCGCGCCGGCGACCCGGTCTCCACACAGCCATGCAACATCCAGCGGAGCAGGTCTGCAATGAATCTGGTGCTGTTCGATCTCGACAACACGCTGCTTGCCGGCGACAGCGACTACGAGTGGGGCCAGTTCCTGATCGACGCCGGTGCGGTCGACCGCGACTACTACGAGACGCGCAACCGCGAGTTCTACGAGCGGTACAAGGCGGGCACGCTCGACATCCACGAATTTCTCGAGTTCGCGCTGGCGCCGCTGGCGCAGTATCCGCGCGAGCAGCTCGACGCGTGGCACCGCGAGTTCATGGCGAGCCGCATCGAGCCGATGATCAGCGATCGCGCGCGCGCGCTGGTGGAACGTCACCGCGACGACCTCTGTGCGGTGGTCACCGCGACCAACTCGGTCGTGACCGCGCCGATCGCGCGCGCGCTGGGCGTCGAGCACCTGATCGCCACCGAACCGGAGCAGGTCGACGGACGCTTCACCGGGCGGGTCAGCGGCGTGCCCTGTTTCCGCGACGGGAAGGTCACCCGGGTGCAGGGCTGGCTCGCCGGGCGTGGGCAGAGCGTCGAGGATTTCCCGCAGCGCTGGTTCTACAGCGATTCGGCCAACGACCTGCCGCTGCTCGAGCGGGTGTCGCATCCGGTCGCGGTCGATCCCGACGAGCGGCTGCTCGCCCACGCGCAGCGCCAGGGCTGGACGGTACTCAGCCTGCACCGCTGAGGGCGCCGGGCGTGCCGGGTCGTGCTGACGGCCTCCGGCGCGGGGAGGCCATACCCCCGATGTATACTCGGCGGTTTCGTCCAGACGAAGGCGCAGGCCTTCATTCATGATCCGTTCCTTTCTGCGGCGGGTATTCGGGGGCCGCGCTGCCCGGCGGGAAACCGCGGCTGGCGCAGACATCGCTTCCGCGCGGCGTACCGCGTCGCCCGAGATCATCGAGCGTGCCCGCCACGGCATCGCACGCGAACAGATCAGCGCCTGCGCGCTGCGCGTTACCTCGACGCTGCAGCAGCACGGCTACAAGGCGTTCGTCGTTGGCGGGGCCGTGCGTGACCTGCTGCTCGGGCGCAAGCCGAAGGACTTCGACGTGGCCACCGACGCGACGCCCGAGCAGGCGGCTGCGCTGTTTCGCCGCTCGCGGGTGATCGGCCGTCGCTTTCGTCTGGTGCACGTGATGTGCGGACAGGAACTGGTCGAGACGGCAACCTTCCGCGGCGATGGCACTCCACCTGCGCAGCTCGATCTGGACACCGGTGACGGCGAGGCCGACAGCGAGGATCCATTCGAGGCGCCTGAGCCGGCGCAGCGCGGCCGTGCCGGTGCCGCTGCGCTCGGGCAGCGCCACACCGATCAGCACGGGCGGCTCATTCGCGACAACGTGTTCGGCACCCAGGAGCAGGACGCGGCACGCCGCGACTTCACCGTCAACGCGCTGTTCTACGATCCCCAGGCCGAGCAGATCATCGATTACCACGGCGGCGTGCACGACCTGCGCCAGCGCCAGCTGCGCATGATCGGTGACCCGGCCACACGCTATCGCGAGGACCCGGTGCGGATGCTGCGCGCGGCGCGCTTCGCCTCGGCGCTCGGGTTCGAGATCGAGGCAGGCACCCGCGCGCCGATTCGCGAACTCGCGCCGTTGCTGACCAACGTGCCGCCGGCGCGCCTGTTCGACGAGACACTGAAGCTGCTGCTCTCCGGCGGTGCCGTCGCCTGTGTCGGCCGGCTGCGCGACGAGGGTCTGCATCACGGCCTGCTGCCGATGCTCGACGTGATCCTGGAACAGCCGCTGGGCGAGAAGTTCGTGATGCTCGCGCTTGCCAACACCGATGCGCGGATCAACGCCGGCAAGAGCGTGTCGCCGGCATTCCTGTTCGCGGCGCTGCTCTGGCACGAGGTGCTGGCCGAGGTGGGCCGCAACGGCGGGCAGATCGGCGGCGTG
>CANGUQ010000341.1 GCA_947456915.1 Betaproteobacteria bacterium | reverse complement strand
GGTGAGGCCCGGCGGCGCGCCCGCTCGACCGTCATCGGTCGGCGGGCGACGCCTCGTCGTTGGCCAGCTCCTGCTCCGCGGCGCTGCGCTCGGCGCGCACGAACGTCGGGTACAGCAGCGGCAGCAGCAGCAGCGTGAACAGCGTGCCGGTAACCATGCCGCCGACGATGACCACCGCGAACGGCCGCTGCACCTCCGAACCGATGCCGTGCGACAGCGCAGCCGGCAGCAGGCCCAGACCGGCCATCAGCGCGGTCATCAGGATCGCGCGCAGCCGCGAGGTGGCTCCGTCGAGCACCGCGCGCTCGAGCGGCATGCCCTGCTCCATGTTCTCGATGAAGCGCTCGACCATGATCACGCCGTTCTGTACCGAGATGCCGGCCACGGCGATGAAGCCCACCGCAGCGGAGATCGAGAGCGTGAGCTGGGCGATGCCGAGTCCGATGAATCCGCCGATCAGCGTGAACGGCACCATGAGGATGATCAGCGCCGCCTTGGCGAGCGAGCGGAACATCCAGAACAGCAGCGTGAAGATCATCAGACCGGACAGCGGAATGATCACCTGCAGCCGGGCGAGCGCGCGCTGCTGGTTCTCGAACTGGCCGCCCCAGGTCATGCTGTAGCCGGGCGGCAGCTTCACCTGCGCATTGACGGCCTGGATCGCCTCGGCGACGAAGCTGCCCATGTCGCGACCGCGCAGGTTGGTCTTCACCGTCACGTAGCGGCCCCCGCCTTCGCGGGTGACACGCGCCGCGCCCTGCTTCACCTCGACCTCCGCGATCGCCCCGAGCGGGATCGTCGTTCCCGAGGGCACCGGAATCAGGAGCTCGGCGACGTCATCGACCGCGTCGCGAAACGCGCGGTCGATGCGCAGCGTCACGTCGAAGCGGCGATCGCCGTCGAAGAACACGTTGGTCGCCCGGCCCGCCATCGCGATCTGCACCGTCTTGTTCACGTCGTCGATGTCGATGCCGTAGCGCGCCATGCGCAGCCGATCGATGGTGACCGCCACCTCGGACTGGCCGCCGATGCGGATGGCGCCCACGTCGGCCGAGCCGCGGATGCCGGTCAGCACTTCGGCCACGCGGTCGCCTCGCTCCTCGAGCACGTCCAGATCGGGGCCGAAGATCTTCACCACGATCTCGCCCTTGGCCCCGGACAGCGCTTCCTCGAGGTTGTCCTGGATCACCTGCGAGAAGTTGGTGGGCACCCCGGGCAGCGTGCGGATCTTGCGCGTCATCTCGGCGATCAGCGCGTCCTTGGTGGCGAATCGCCACTCCTCGCGCGGCTTCAGATCGGCCAGCACCTCGAGATTGTTCGGGCCCTTGGGGTCGGTGCCGTCGTCGGGGCGCCCGACCTGAGTCACGACGTTCCTCACCTCGGGGAAGCTGCGGATGATTTCGCGCACGTCGCGTTCGATCTCCTTCGTGCGCGCGAGCGCGGTGGCCGGCGGCAGGACGATGGTGAGCCAGATGTTGCCCTCGTCGAGCTTGGGCAGGAATTCGCTGCCGAGGAACGGCGCGGCGGCGAGCGACACCGCGAGCGCGACGGTGGAGCCGATCATGATCGCGGTGCGGCGCAGCTTCGCCCACACCAGCGCTGCGCGGTAGCCGAGCTGGAGGCGGTGCATCCACTCGCTGTGCTTCTCCGACATGTCGGTCTTCTGCAGTGCGAACGACAGCAGCGCAGGCACCAGCGTGAGCGTGAGCACGATCGCGCCCAGCAGCGCAAACGACAGCGTGTAGGCCATCGGCGAGAAGATCTTCCCCTCCACGCGCTGGAACGTGAATATCGGCAGGAAGGCGAGGATGATGATCGCCTTGGAGAACAGGATCGGCCGGCCCAGTTCCATCACCGTGCTCTTGAGCGCGTGCATGCGCCAGCCGTAGGTCACGTGCAGCGGGTTGCCGTCGCGCGCTCCGGCAGCGAGCTTGACCATCAGCGCCTCGACCACCACCACCGCGCTGTCGACGATGATCCCGAAGTCGACCGCACCGAGCGAGATCAGGTTCGCCGCCACGCCGCGCCAGTCCATCACGATGAACGCGAACAGCAGCGACAGCGGAATCACCAGCGCGACGATCAGCGCCGCCTGCCAGCTGCGCAGGAAGACCCACAGGATGCCCACCACCAGAATCGCGCCCACCGCGAGGTTGTGGGTGACCGTGTGCACGGTCTTCTGCACCAGTTCCGTGCGGTCGTAGTAGGGCACGATGGTCACGCCCGGCGGCAGCCGCGGCTTGAGCTCCTCCAGCCGCGCCTTGACTGCCTCGATGATCGGCGCGGCGTTCTGTCCCTTCACCATCTGCACGATGCCCTGCACGATGTCGTCGCGGTCGTTGAAGGCGACCACGCCCTGACGCTGGCGATCGCCGATCTCGACGGTGGCGAGGTCGGCGATCGTGATCGTCTTGCCGTCGCGCGCCGAGACGATGACCCGCCCGATGTCGTCGAGGTTGCGGAACAGGCCGATCGAGCGTACGACCAGTGCCTCGTCGCCGCGGTTGAGCAGTCCGCCGCCGGTGTTCGCGCTGTTCTGCTGCAGCGCGTCGTACATCTGGTTGACGGTGATGTTGTGCTTGCGCAGCAGGTACGGATTGAGCCGCACCTGATACTCCTTGACGCCGCCGCCGAAGCTCACCACCTCGGCGATGCCGGGTACGCGCCGCAGCGCCGGGCGCAGCACCCAGTCCTGCAGCGCGCGCACCTCGTGCAGCGGCATCTCCTTGGGGGCGTCGATCACGTAGCGGTAGACCTCGCCCACGGCATTGGTGAGCGGCGCGATCTGCGCCTGCACGCCGGGGGGCAGGTCGGCGTTGAGCAGGCGTTCGAGTACCTGCTGGCGCGCGAAGTAGTCGTTGGTGCCGTCGGCGAAGGTGAGCGTCACCACCGACAGGCCGGTGATCGACACCGAGCGCAGCTGCGTCATCCGCGGAACCGCGCCCATCTCCAGTTCGATCGGCAGGCTGATCGAGCGCTCGACCTCCTCGGGTGCCTGGCCGACGTACGGGGTGATGATCAGCACCTGCGTGTCCTGCACGTCGGGGAACGCCTCGATCGGCAGGTTGCGCCACGCGAACAGCCCGCCGATCACCAGCACCAGGCCAGCCGCCAGCATGAACACCCGCTGCTGCAGGGCGAAGGTGACGATGCGGTCGATCATGGCGGCGGCGCAGACGCCTCAGTTCACCGTCGACAGCTCTGCGTTCAGCCGCAGCGAGCCGCTGACCACGACGCGTTCCCCCTCCGCGACTCCTTCATGGATGAAGGTGAAGTCGCGTGCCTGCAGGCCGAGCCGGACCAGCCGCTTGACGAACACGCCCGGCTCGCGCTCGATGAACAGATAGGTCTGCAGTCCCTGCGTGATCAGCGCCGAGTTGGGTACGCGCACGAAGCGCGCGTGCTCGTCCGGGATCGGCGTCACCCGCACGTACATCTCCGGGCGCAGCAGGCGTTCGGGATTGGACACCACGCAACGCACCAGCACCCGCCGCGTGGCCGGATCGACCACATCGCCGATCTGCGCCATGGTGCCCGGCAGCGCCTTGGTCGGGAACGGGTCGGCTTCGACCACCACGTCCTGACCCTTGACGACCTTGCCGAGCAGCCGCTCGGGCAATTCGATGATCACCCACACCCGGGTGGGGTCGGTCACCACGAACAGCGGCTCCGGCAGGTCCGGGCGCACTTCGTTGCCGGGATTGACCCGCCGCTCGGTCACCACGCCGGCCATCGGCGCCACGATGCGGAAGTTGTCCGCGGCGCCGGCTGTGCCGCGGGTGAGATTGGCCAGACGCTTGCGAGCGCGCTGCAGGTCGGCGTCGGCGCGTGCGTGATCGGCTTCGGCCGCTTCGTACTCGCGCCGCGACAGCACCTCGCCGTCGAACAGCAGCTTCGAGCGAGCGAGCGCCGCGCGCTGCTGGCGCATGTCGGACTCGGCGCGCGCGACGTCGGAAGCCGCCTGTGCGAACTCGGGCGCATCCAGCGTGAGCAGCATCTGGCCCGCCTGCACCCGATCACCGGGTTCGGCGCCGATGCGCAGCACGCGCCCGGCAATCGGCGAGGCGATGCGCGTGGTGTGGCTCTCGTCGTAGGCGACCCGGCCGTTCAGCGGCTCGATCAGCGGCTCCGGATAGGCGCGTGCCGGTTCGCTGCGGATGTAGTCGAGTTGCGGCGCGCCCGCCGGATAGCGCAGTTCGGTGCGCGAGGACTGCACCGGCGCGGTCGGTGGCGGCTTGTCTCCTGCGCCGCTCTCGGCGAGTCGTCCGTACAGCCAGTAGCCGGCCAGCCCGAGCACGGCAAGAACGATCAGTGTCAGCAGCAGATTGCCACGGCGGGTCATCGCGGGCCTCCAGCGGAGCCACCCGGTCCGCGCTGCGCGCCGTCGGCCTCCAGCACTGCGTGCCAGGCGGCGAGGGCACGCGCGTGATTGGCCTCGGCATCGGTGGCATCGAGCCGCGTGGCCTGCAGCGTGCGCCGTGCGTCGAGCAGATCGATCAGGCCGAGTGCGCCGTTGCGGTAGGCGAACTCGATCGCGCTGGCGCTGCGCTCGGCCTGCGCCAGCAGTTCGTTGCGGTAGCGTGCGGTGCGCAGCGCGGCGTTGGCCAGCGTGCTGCGCGCACGCGTGATCTCGGTCAGCGCGGCTGCGCGCACCCGCTCGAGTTCGTCGCGCGCGGCGAACAGATCGGTCTCCGCACGCCGCTGCTCGCCTTCGAACCGGTGCCACGCGAACAGCGGGATCGCCACGCCGATGCTCGGATAGCTGCTGCCCGACTCGGGCATCGCGCGGTCGACGCCAGCGCTGATCACGATGTCGCGCGTGTTGAGTGCACGGGC
>CANGUQ010000340.1 GCA_947456915.1 Betaproteobacteria bacterium | reverse complement strand
TGAGCGCCGCGCGGGCGGCGGGCGGCAGCCGGTCGGGCCGCGCCCGGGGGCGTACGCGGTGTGCCGCCGCTTGCCCGGAAAACAGCGCGCCGAGCTTGACGCAACCGGCGAAACCCCTAGAATTAGGGGGAAACCTGATTCGATACACAAGATATGGGGGTGTCGAGGGCAGGTTTAGCGAGGGGGCGATGACAGGGCACAACATGTAGGTGCCCGCAGTCACCTGCAAGGATCACCGGGCGCCACCGGTGCGGCGGCCCTCGTGCCGGCAGAAGGCTGTGCGACCCCCCCGGTCCGGCCGATGCAGAGGTGGCCGGCGCCGCAACTACACACGAGAACTGGAGAGTGCAATGCAGACAGCGACCGACTTGACGCCGCAGGTGCCGGCAGTGCCGGTTTCAGTCAACGAAGCGGCGTTGGCACCGGTCGATGTCCGGTACGCGCAGTACAAGGTGATCCGGCGCAACGGCGCGGTGGTCGGGTTCGAACCGTCGAAGATCGCGATCGCCGTGACCAAGACCTTCCTCGCGGTAGACGGCTCGCAGGCGGCCGCCTCGGCGCGCGTACGCGACCAGGTTGCGCAGTTGACCGCGACCGTGATCAATGCGCTGGTGCGCCGCCAGCCCAACGGCGGAACCTTCCACATCGAGGACATCCAGGATCAGGTCGAGCTGTCGCTGATGCGGGCCGGCCTGCACGAGGTGGCGCGCTCGTACGTGCTGTACCGCGAGGAGCGTGCGCGCAACCGCGCCGAACTGCGCAAGGGGCAGGCCGGCGTCAGCGAGCAGCCGGCAGCGGCGATCCGGGTGAAGGTCGGCGACGAACTGCGGCCGCTCGACTTCGCGTGGCTGCGCGGCCTGCTCGAGGAGGCCTGCCAGTCGCTGTCCGAGGTGAGTGTACAGACCATCCTCGAGCAGACGCTGAAGGACCTCTACGACGGAGTGCCACTGGGCGAGGTACGCAAGTCGGCGATCCTCTCGGCTCGCGCACTGATCGAGCAGGAGCCGAACTACAGTTACGTGACGGCGCGGCTGCTGCTGAACGACCTGCGCATCGAGACCCTCGGCGAGGAGCACACCCACGCGCGCATGCAGCAGGAGTACGCCGCGGCGTTCGCCCGCCTGATCCGCGAGGGCGTGGCGGCGCAGCTGCTCGACGAGCGCCTGGCGCAGTACGACCTCGACCGCCTGGGGCGGGCGCTGGTCGCCGACCGCGACCTCAAGTTCGACTATCTGGGGCTGCAGATCCTCTACGACCGCTACTTCCTGCACATCGACGAGCGGCGCATCGAAATGCCGCAGACCTTCTTCATGCGGGTGGCGATGGGACTCGCGCTGGGCGAGATCGACCGCGAGGCACGCGCGATCGAGTTCTACAACGTCCTCTCGTCGTTCGACTACATGAGCTCCACCCCGACGCTGTTCAATTCGGGGACCCGGCACAGCCAGATGTCGTCCTGCTATCTGACCACCGTCGCCGACAACCTCGATGGCATCTACGAAGCCATCAAGGAAAACGCGATGCTGCAGAAGTTCGCCGGCGGTCTGGGCAACGACTGGACGCCGGTGCGTGCGCTGGGCAGCCACATCAAGGGCACCAACGGCAAGAGCCAGGGCGTGGTGCCCTTCCTCAAGGTCGTCAACGACACCGCGGTCGCCGTGAACCAGGGCGGCAAGCGCAAGGGTGCCGTGTGTTCCTACCTGGAGACCTGGCACCTCGACATCGAGGAGTTTCTCGAACTGCGCAAGAACACGGGCGACGACCGTCGACGCACGCACGACATGAACACGGCGAACTGGATCCCCGACCTGTTCATGAAGCGGGTGATGGACGCCGGCGAGTGGACGCTGTTCTCGCCCGCCGACGTGCCCGACCTGCACGACAAGTTCGGTGCCGCGTTCGAGAAGGCGTACCTGCGCTACGAGGAGAAGGCCGCGGCCGGGGAGATCCGCCTGTTCAAGAAGATCCCGGCGCTGTCGCTGTGGCGCAAGATGCTGTCGATGCTGTTCGAGACCGGCCATCCCTGGATCACGTTCAAGGACCCCTGCAACATCCGTTCGCCGCAGCAGCACGTGGGCGTGGTGCACAGCTCGAACCTGTGCACGGAGATCACGCTCAACACGAGCGACACGGAAACGGCGGTGTGCAACCTGGGTTCGGTCAACCTGAAGGCGCACCTGAAGCTCGACGGCGGGCGCGAAGTGCTCGATCACGACAAGCTCAAGCGCACGATCACGGTGGCGATGCGCATGCTCGACAACGTGATCGACCTGAACTACTACGCCGTCAACAAGGCGAGAAACTCGAACATGAAGCACCGTCCGGTCGGGATCGGCCTGATGGGCTTCCAGGACTGTCTGCACGAGCTGCGTCTGCCGACCGCCTCGGCCGAGGCGGTGGAGTTCGCCGACCGGTCGATGGAGGCGATCGCCTATTACGCGATCTGGGCATCGACCGAGCTCGCTGCGGAACGCGGTCGCTACGCGACGTTCAAGGGCTCGCTGTGGGACCGCGGCATCCTGCCGATCGACACGCTGAAGCTGCTGCGCGAGCAGCGCGGCGGCTACGTCGAGTGTGACGAGTCGACCACGCTCGACTGGGAGGCGCTGCGCAGCAAGATCGCCCGCCACGGCATGCGCAACTCGAACACGATGGCGATCGCGCCGACCGCAACGATCGCCAACATCACCGGCGTTTCGCAGTGCATCGAGCCGACCTTCCAGAACCTGTACGTGAAGTCGAACCTGTCGGGCGAGTTCACCGTCGTCAACGAGTACCTGGTGCGTGACCTGAAGAAGCTCGGGATGTGGGACGAGGTGATGATCTCGGATCTCAAGTACTTCGACGGCAGCCTCGCGAAGATCGATCGCATTCCGCCCGAGCTGCGGCAGCTGTACGCCACGGCTTTCGAGATCGAGCCCTCGTGGCTGGTGGAGGCGGCGGCGCGGCGCCAGAAGTGGATCGATCAGGCGCAGTCGCTGAACATCTACATGGCCGGAGCCTCCGGCAAGCGGCTCGACGAGACCTACAAGCTCGCGTGGCTGCGCGGCCTGAAGACCACCTACTACCTGCGTACGGTCGGGGCGACACACGCCGAGAAGTCCACGGTCAAGGCGGGCAGTCTGAACGCGGTCTCGGTGTCCGGTGTGCAGGGCGGACAGTCGGCGGCACCGGTGCCGCAGACCGATGCGCAGTTCTGCTCGATCGACAACCCCGAATGCGAGGCCTGCCAGTAACGGGCAGGTCTGCGGTGCAATGCCTACAGGAGCAGTGAACATGTTGCAGTTCGAAGACGAGATTTCCAGCCCGCGTCCCCCGCGAATCGCGGGGGTGGGCGTGGCCGCGCCGGAGGCAACGGTCGCGCGTGCGCCCGCTGCGCCAGCGGCGTCGGCAGCACGCAGGGTATCGGCGGATGACAAGCGGGTGATCAACGGGCAGACCGACGTCAACCAGCTGGTGCCGTTCAAGTACGAGTGGGCGTGGAAGAAGTATCTGGACGCGTGCGCGAACCACTGGATGCCGCAGGAGATCCAGATGAGCCGCGACATCGCCCTGTGGAAGGACCCCAACGGGTTGACCGAGGACGAGCGGCGCATCGTCAAGCGCAATCTCGGCTTCTTCGTGACTGCCGATTCGCTGGCAGCCAACAACATCGTTCTCGGCACCTACCGGCACATCACCGCGCCGGAGTGCCGGCAGTACCTGCTGCGCCAGGCGTTCGAGGAGGCGATCCACACGCACGCCTACCAGTACATCGTGGAGTCGCTGGGGCTCGACGAGGGCGAGGTGTTCAACGCGTACCACGAAGTCTCGTCGATCCGCGACAAGGACGAGTTCCTGATTCCGTTCATCGACACCCTGACCGACCCGTCGTTCCAGACCGGCACGCCTGAGAACGATCAGAAGCTGCTCAAGAGCCTGATCGTGTTCGCCTGCATCATGGAAGGACTGTTCTTCTACGTCGGCTTCGCGCAGATCCTCGCTCTGGGGCGCCAGAACAAGATGACCGGGGCGGCCGAACAGTATCAGTACATCCTGCGCGACGAATCGATGCACTGCAATTTCGGTATCGACCTGATCAACACGATCAAGGGCGAGAATCCGTCCCTGTGGACGCCGCAGTTCCGCGACGAGATCCGTCAGCTGATGCAGACCGCGGTGGAACTCGAGTATCGCTATGCCGAGGACACGATGCCGCGCGGTGTGCTCGGACTGAATGCACCGATGTTCAAGGAGTATCTGCGGTATATTGCCAATCGTCGCTGCCAGCAGATCGGTCTCGACGCATTGTTCCCGGGCGCGAGCAATCCGTTCCCGTGGATGAGCGAGATGATCGATCTGAAGAAGGAGCGCAACTTCTTCGAAGCCCGGGTCATCGAGTACCAGACCGGCGGTGCGTTGTCCTGGGAGTGAAACGCGTACGCAGCACGGAGTCTTTCTCGGGGAGCTCTTGATGGCGAAGAAGGTCGCGAAGAAATCGAAGCTCGTTGTGAAGGCTGGCGGCAGCAGTGCCGGCAAGGGCAAGGCGGCGGTGAAGAAGAAACCGGTCGTTGCGCGCAAGGCGGCGACCGGCAAGGCCGCAGCGAAGAAAGCCGCTCCGAAGAAGGCGCTGAAGAAGGTCGCGCCGAAGAAGGTCGCCGCGAAGAAGGTCGCGGCGAAGAAGGTCGCGCCGAAGAAGGTCGCGGCGAAGAAGGTCGCGGCGAAGAAGGTCGCGGCGAAGAAGGTCGCGGCGAAGAAGGTCGCGCCGAAGCAGGTCGCGGCGAAGAAGGTCGCGGCGAAGCAGGTCGCCGCGAAGAAGGTCGCGGCGAAGCAGGTCGCGGCGAAGCAGGTCGCGCCGAAGCAGGT